>JAZNJP010000097.1:0-5463 GCA_045578125.1 Candidatus Gastranaerophilales bacterium
TTTCTTTTCCCTAATAAAGCCCAAAATACCATTAATAAACGTTAGTGGATGTACGGGACAGCCTGGGATATATAAGTCAACTGGATATTTTTCTAAAAATTCCCTATTTAATTTTGTGCTTTTTTGAAAAACACCGCCAGATATCGCACAAGCCCCGCATAAAATCACAATTTTTGGGTTTGGCACAGATTTATAGCAATCTTCAAGCGCGTATGCCATATTTTCCGTGATTGGTCCTGTTATCACAATCCCATCAGCATGGCGAGGAGAAGCAACAAAATCAATTCCAAATCTGCCCATATCAAAATTAGCATTCGAGCAAGCGTTAAGCTCCATCTCGCAACCATTGCAGCCACCAGCTGAAACTTGTCTTAATTTTAAAGAACGAGAAAACATTGAAACAATTTCTGCTTTAGCTTCAATTGCAATACGCTCAAAATCCTCTTCCTGCATACCTTCTGATATAATTAAATTCTCTCTTTTTGTTGCAGATAATTTATAATAATTTGAAAAATCAATTGCACCTGTTTCGCAAACATTTTTACAAGCACCGCAAAATGTACACTTGCCCATATCAATTGCAAGTGGGCTTAAACTCAAAGCGCCTGTTGGACATACATCTAAACACTTTTTGCAGGCATTACAATTTGTACTGCAAAATTTTGGGAAACCCCTAAATTGCTCGCGCATAGGCGCTCGCACTATATCTTTTATAAATTGTTGACCTTGGAAAATTCTTGATTTTAGTGTATCAAACATATTTTTATCCTTATAAATCAAATCCCGAGTATGATAAATTAAAGCTTTTGTTGCATAGTGGAAAATCTGAAATTCCGTTGTTTCTAACTGCAAGAGCTAACCCGTACCAATTATTAAAAGAAGGGTCTTTTATTTTGTAACGAGATAAATTGCCAGCGCCATCCGTCATTGCAATATGCACAACTTCGCCTCTCCAACCTTCAACAATTGAAACCACAAAAGAATCCCTCACGAATTCATTACTGCACGAAACCAAAATTTCTTCCTTTTTATGTTTCTTAAGTTTATCTAAAATTTTTCTCACTATAGAAATTGATTGCTTGATTTCTTTGTATCTTAATTTAAATCTCGAATTAACATCACCTTTGGCTTTAAATTTTTTTTGCTTTAATTCAAGTTCTTCAACCCACTTATCAGGAAAATCAAAACGAGAATCAAGCGGATAGCCTGAAGCCCTTGCCGCCATTCCAACAAGCCCGATTTCTTCTGCTCTTTCTGCGCTTACCGTTCCTGTTTTTTCAAGACGAGACATTACAGTTGAATTTTTAAGCATGGTTTTTGTCATACGAACAACATCTGCTTCAACTTTGTCCAAAGTTTTAAGGGTTGATTTTATAATGGCAGGTGTTAATTCAAAATTTACACCACCAAGTGCCACCAAGCCTCTTGCAAATCTGCTACCTGACCATTCAAGAAGAGTGTTTATCACAAGAGTTCTTGTAACTCCAAACACAGCAGCCCCCATAGAATAAGCAATATCACCTGATATTGCGCCCATATCCCCAATATGAATTGCAATTCTTTCCATCTCAAGTGCCGCTTTTCTAATTAATTCAGCTTTATTTGTAATTTTAATTCCTTTAAGCGCCTCCATAACTTGAGAATATGCGATGTTATATGCAATAACACTATCTCCTGCGATTGATTCTGCAAGTTGGTTTGAAGGCGTTTCAAGCATTAAATCTTCAACGCCTCTGTTTTGATAACCAAGCATAATTTCAAGATGATAAACAGATTCGCCATGACACATAAATCTAAAGTGCCCAGGCTCAATAACACCAGCATGTATTGGCCCAACTGCCACTTCATGCACTTCTTCACCTTCCATTTCAAAAAAATTATAATCATCTTGATTATGCCTCACAGGTTTTAACCAAGGATGGTTAAGAGGCTTAATTCCAAATTGCTCATAAAATTCTCGCTCAAACATATGAAAAGCTGGAATTGCTTGAGTGATAGATTCATATTCGCGCATTGTTGTATCAAAAATTGTTGACGAAATAAGTAATTCACCTTGCTCATCATCTGCAAGCACAACGAACAAGCGAACATAACCCTTGCCCCAATCTTTTCCAAAAAATGCAACTGGTCTTTTTTTAAGTTCAATTATTTCCTCCCTGAGTTTATACATAGGAAGAACAGGGATTAGTGCCAAATCCACTCTTTCGTTATTTTTTGTTTTTATCCAATTTTTCATATTTTTACCCTAATTAAAACCCTGAAATTGCAGTAGTTATTATGCTGTTTAAAAATGGCGGAACATATATTCCAAGCGTAAAAACAACAATTAACATAATCATTTGAGGAACATACATTAAAACCGCTATTTTTCCCTTATTTTCAAACACTAATTTTGCTTTTTCTTCACTTAATTTACCGTAAGCCATTTTAATTACAACTTGGCCTATGCCATATAAAACAATTGTGAGCAAAAGAACAAATAAAATACAGAGTATATAATTTCCTTTTACGAGCATTTCTTTTATCATCAAAAATTCGCTAACAAATAATACTGAAGTTGGGAAAGCGCAAATCCCGAGAAAAGAGACAACCCAAAGCCAGCCTGTTTTATTATCTGCACTCATTAAACCATTAACAGATTTTATTCTCTTTGTTCCAAAAAGTTCCAAAACATTTCCAGATGTCAAAAAGAAAGAAGCTTTAGCCAAGGAATGTCCAATAAGATGCAAAATAACAGCGTAGTATGCCGCGCCACCAAGAGCGAGCCCAATTGCTAAAATACCCATATTTTCAATTGATGAGTATGCGAGCATTCTTTTGTAATTTTTTATATGGTAAACAAAAACAGCAGTCACAAACAAAGATAAAAAGCCCATAACTAAAAGCATTATGCGAGCATAATCTGCAACAGTTGCAATTGTCATCATCTTATAAACTTTAACTATCACAAAAAACGCAGAGTTTAATAAAGTTGCACTAAGCAAAGCTGAAATTGGGCTTGGCGCTTCAGAGTGAGCATCTGGTAGCCAAAAATGAACAGGAGCAAGCCCCATTTTTGCACCAAAACCAAACAACATAAAAATAAATGCAAGCTTTAACCACATAGGGCCAAATTGCCCTGCATATTTATATAATTCAATAAAATTCAAAGTATTGATTGAGCCTGTTGAAATGCTTAAAAATATAATCCCAACATAAGCAAGAGCAATACCAATTGAACATATAAAAACATATTTCCAAGCAGCTTCAATTGCATGTTTTGTTTTATTAAAATAAATCAAATACGCGCTCGATAGAGTTGTTGCTTCGATTAAAACCCAAGCAAGTCCAAGATTAGTGCTCAAAATTGTAGCAGTCATAGATAACACAAACATTAACACCATAAATGAATATTTGATTATCCTCTTGTCTTCAACTTCAAAAGTTTTAACGTAACTTGTGTTGTAAATCGCAACCATCAAATAAACAAAAGATAAAACTAAAAGAAAAATTAAATTTGTGCCATCAACCGCAAAATAATGAGTCTTAGCGCTATGCGACGCACCAAAAGCAAACAAAGCCGAAATGACAATGTGCAAAATAGCATATAAATTCACAAGCAAAGTTGCAAAATGTTTGCTTCTAAATATAAACATCAAAACGCTTGCAATTATTGGAAATATCAAAAGAGTATTAATCATTATATTCATAATCCTTTAAATCTGATAAGTGTGAAACTTCTAAATCTTTAAATTCTTTATTAATAGCGTTTACAAACAAGCCTAAAATATAAACCGCAATAAATACATCAAGCAAAACGCCAATATTTACAAGCATCGGCATTTCTTTTGCAATAGATAAAGAAAGCAAAAATATGCCGTTTTCCATTGTAATAAATTCAATAACATTTGATATAATTTTATGCTTAATTGTGATAAGCCAAAGGCTTATAATAATTGTTGCAACAGATACTCCAAAATAAAGGGAAGATATCATTTTCACAGAAGAAAAATAATAGTTAGAAACCAAAAAGCCCGCAAGAAGTATCAAACTTGAAATCACAAGACAATAAAAATGCGGAATGTTTGGAGCTTCATCCCTGTTTGAATGAGTTTTTTTAAGCACTTTATATAAAAACATCGGAATAAGAACTGATTTAACAATTAAAGTTTCAAGAAGCAAAAATAAAAAGTTAAATATATTCATATGCTCTGCGCCAGCGCAACATATTAAAAACAGCAAAATACCTTGAACAATCAAGATTCTAATATGCGCTATAATCCTGCTTGTTGCGGCAAGATACAACATTGTAAGCCCAAATAATATTATAAAACCATTAACCATTTACACATCTCCAAATATTTTTGCAACAACAAGAGAAAGAACAACAAGTGCAAGTGAGCTCATAATAAAGATAAACTCAAAAACATGCGACATTCTAATTCTCGCCATAGCCGATTCAACAGTTCCAATAAGCAATGAAATAAGCGCTATTATTGCAAAATATAATAAAATTCCAAGCCCAAAACTAAGCCCTGCAGGAATTATAATGTATGCGATAAGCGATGATATCAAAAGCATTTTAATTGCGTTTGCATATGTAAACAAAGCTAAATCAGAAGCAGAATTATCTAAAATCATAACCTCGTGAATCATGGTTAATTCAAGATGGGTGTTAGGGTCGTCAACAGGAACACGAGAACCTTCAATTAGTATCATTAAAAACAGAACCGCAACCGTAAAAATTATAATCAAAATCCCATAATTCCCAGCATTTTGAATAATCATTTTTAGTGAATCAAAAGTGCAATTTCCACTTAGTGCCATAATTGAAGCTATTGTCATAAAAAAAGCAGGCTCAACAATTGAAGTAAAACAAGCCTCGCGAGATGCACCCATTCCTTCAAAACTACTTCCTGTATCAAGCGCAGAAATTAGCGCCAAAAATTTTCCAACACCAAGAGTATAAGAAAAAACAATTAATCCAAAAGGGATATTTAAAAGTGCAGAACCTGTTGCAAACGGAATAAATAACGAAGCAAAGAGCGCGGTTGCAATTGAAACAAGAGGTGCAATTTTAAAAACGCAAGATGTTGTATTGCTTACAACAAAATCTTTTTTTATTAACTTAACAAAGTCATAGAAAGGCTGAAATATTGAAGCACCTTTTTTCCCTGCCCAAAAAGCTTTTGTTTTGTTAATTAAGCCAACCATCAAAAATGGAGCAAATATTAAAATAATTATATCGATTAATTTATATGCCATAACTTACCCCACCAACAAGCTTCCAATTAAAACAATAACAAGAAAAATCATTCCGTATTTTATATAAGATTGAATATTCCCACTCTGCAATGTTTCAAATTTAGACAAAAACCATTCATCAAAATGCACAAGTGGATTAATCAAATACGCTTCTTCAATATCATCTATATGTGAATTAAAATGCGCTTTTTTAGGGAATAATTTTCTTGGTTTTTCAAC
>JAZNJP010000098.1:0-1776 GCA_045578125.1 Candidatus Gastranaerophilales bacterium
CCCTATCTTCTTTTACGCTGTATACCTTTGACCAAACATCTTCCTTTTCAACTTCTTTTTCTTCGTCGCTTTCATTTGTTGAATTGCACACAACATCAACACTCACCGCAGGCAAATCATTTGGAAGAAATTTGTTTTTGCCTTCAAGCATTGATGTTTGTTGATAATTTATACCCACAGAACTTTCTGTCATAAGTTTTGCAAAAATTTGATTTACAAACTCTAAAATTCGTGCATCAGTTCTAAAATTCCCACGAAGAAACAGTGCTTCGCTATTCTGGTCTTTTGCAAACTGCTTTATATCATCACTCATGATTTCTTTGCTTGCATTTCGAAAACCATAAATACCCTGCTTAATATCACCAACCGCAATAAAATATCCACCCTCTGCAATAGGTTTAAGAATCGCCTCTTGCAAGCGGTTTGTGTCTTGGTATTCATCTATAATTATATAGTCGTATTTTTCTTGAAGACTTTTTTTGACTTCATCATCTTGTATAAGAGTCAACGCATACTTTTCAAGGTCAGCAAAATCGAGCGCCGAGCGTCTTTCTTTTAAAGCGCGATACTCTTCAGCAAACAATTTATATAGTTGCATAATATCTGCCGAAAGTTGTCCGTTTTCTGCACGCAAAATCATTTCGTCAGTTGCAAAACACAACTGCCTTGCAATATCATAAGAAGAAACCAAGCAATCTTTTGCCAGCGCAAACTTCTTTCTAATATCTCCGTCGCACCTTGCCGTTGAAAGAGAAGGCAAATCTTGCTCTGCAATCGATTTGCATAAAGCGAACAAATCTTGGTTTAAATCTATCGACAACAATTTTTGCATTCCGTCAACAAATTGAAGATGCCCTTTAGCAAGCTTTTCACCAATAATATCCACTTCAATCAATGCGTCTTTAATATATTTTTCTGCACATTTAAACGACTTTTCTATCTGCTGTTTAAGATAACGGCATGCATCTTTATGATAAATTGACAAGTTTTTTGAAAAATCATCACTCAAACACGCTCCATCTTTTTGGCTGTCAAAAAAGGACTGAATTGAAAACAAGCATTCTTCTATCGCCTCATCATTTCTTTTAAATGCAAAAAACACATTTTGAAATTTTTCAGCTTGATTTTTTGCGAAACTTTCAAACGCTCTTTTAAAAGCACTCGATTTTAATGTTTTGCCTGCTTTTTCATCTAATACAATAAAGTTTTGAGCAATATTAAGTTTGTTGATATTTCTTTTGACCACTTTTTCGCAAAATGAGTCAATTGTAGAAATATCACTAATCATTATGTCGTCAAGTTGTTCTATCAAAAACTGATTTGACTTTTGATTTAATATTTCAGTATAAAGTCGTGTTTTCAATTCGCTTGCAGCCGCTTTAGTAAATGTCAAAACCAAAAGCCTTGAAACAGGGACCTTTTCTTCACAAATAAGTTTTATTAATTTTTCGACCACGACAAAAGTTTTTCCGCTTCCTGCTGAAGCCGAAACAACAAGCCTTTTGCTTTTGTTTTTTACCACCAATTCCTGCTCGGGAGTGAGTGGTTTTTTGTCATTTTCTTTTGTCATTTATTCCTCTTATACTTTCTTTTCAAGTTTTCTAAAACCTTTTGCACTTTCATGCCAACAAAGTGATGCATACTTGCAACCTCGACAACTATTTTCGTGTGGTTTTGGCTGAATATATCCCTCATTTATTTCATCAAGAGCCTTTTCGGTGATTTTTTCTGCATAATTCGAAAGCATCTACATATCTTGCTTACATACGCCAGAGC
>JAZNJP010000099.1:0-4208 GCA_045578125.1 Candidatus Gastranaerophilales bacterium
TGGGTATTGCAGCTTCGCAAGCAAGATATTTGGCGCTTACCGCAAGAAAATCTAACGTTGAGTTTCAAGGACAACAAGTAAACCAAGCAAGAACAAACCTTGCAAACGAATCAGCAAATATATATAACGAAATGATGAATACAAAGGCCCCAACAGTCCCTTCGGTTTATGATTACATCAACACAAAAGCTGCGTTTAAAACATCAGGTTCTGAGCAAGTATATTATGTAAACAGTTATGAAAAAATCGAAGGAAATTCATATGAAGCCAATGGAAAAGGAACATATAATGTAAAGTTCCAATATTCAACAGACGAAAATAAAACTTTCCAATATTTTGACGGTACGGCTATATTAGATTTTGCTTCAGCAGAAGGGAAAATACCAACTAGTGTTGGTAACGTTGCTTCAACAAGCACAGACCCACAAGCAAAAGCCCTTGTGAATGTTCTTGGAGGGGCAGCTGCCGTTGCCACAACATACACACAGAATGTATATGACCAAGCGGCTTATGAAGAAGCAAACCAAATACATGAATACGAAGTAGCTGTTTATAACCAAAAAATTCAAGAATTACACTTGCGAACAGAAAAATTACAAATGGAAGATAGAACGCTCGAACTTCAACTTCGTCAATTAGACACAGAACAAGACGCGCTTCAAACAGAACTTGAAAGTGTTAAAAGCGTAATTGAAAAAAATGTAGAAAGAGTTTTCAAAACTTTCCAAGATTAATAGAGGTATATTATGGCATATAAAAACGACCACGCCCTTACAATTGCAAACAAATATGGTTCGGCAAGTTCAGCCGCAAAAGCACAACTTTATGAAACATATGATAGGCTTCGTGACTTAACTGTTTCGAGCGGTTTTGCTTCATCTGGGTCAGGCTTCGGCACGGCGGGTAGTTTTTTATGGCAACTTGCTTCGGTATTTGCGCCTAGCCAATTTTTATCAACCTATGGTGGTTCAACCGCCTATAATATTCCAGGAACTTCTTATTGGTCACCATATACTGGTTCAACAAGTTCTCTTCAAGGTTCAACAAGTGCATTTGGCATAAGCGGGTTAGGCACATATTCGGGTTTTCCATCTGGTGCTTCGTCTGTTCTTATGGGGCTTGGTTCTTTGGGCTCTTTAACAGGTGGTGCTAGTTCTTTAGCAACAGGTTATGCAACATCTTACGTTCCAAATTATATTTCATCGATATATGGTGGAGTTCCAACAGGCGGTGCTTCAGGACTTTTAGGAGTTCCAACAGGTGCCGCAGTGAGTGCTGCAGGAGTTGCTGGAATAAATGCCGCATCTTATGCAGTTGGAACAACGGCAGGTTTTGGTATAGGGCAAAATGTTTTAATGCCGCTCGCGGGCGTTGTGTCTGGTGCTGGCGGAGTGTTGCGTACACTTGCTCCATATATGGGAGAATATGGACTTGGCGCGGTAGTTGCCGGTAATTTATTGCAAGGTACAGGAAGTGCTGCAACAGCTGCTTATCAAAATGTAACAGGACAAGTTTTAGCAAATGCTGACACAATTTTATCTGACAAAGTAAGAAACATTGAAACAGTTGTTAAAATGCTTGATACCCAAACAGATATTGTTCGTAAATCACTTAAAAATGGCATTGAAAGCGATTCAAAACTTGTTGACGAAATTCAATAATTTTTTAATTGACCAACATTTGATTTAACGATAAGATTAAATTATGAAATCTGAAAGTTTTATCAACAACGATTTTTTTAGGTCTCGTGAATTTGACGAATTGCTAGAAAGTGCTTATAGCAAGCAAATTGCAGATGCAAAATTAAAAATAGATGAGTTTTATGTTTCTCAAAATCCAACAAGAAACGTAAAAATAGAAGAATCTCAAAATTTCAAACAAGCTTAATTTGTTGAAATTTTAAAAAAAGTTTAAATTAATGCAAGAATTAAATCAAAGATACAGAATTAAAGTTACGAAGCTAAACGAACTTAAATATATTTCACACCTAGATTGGCAAAGCCTTATTATGAAAACATTTAGAAGAATGGGGCTAGCGCTTGTCATGTCACAAGGGTTTAATCCAAGCCCAAGAATTGCATTTTCGCCTGCTTTGCCTATATTTATTGAAAGTGAATGTGAATTTATTTATTTTGAAACAGTAAAAAAAATCCCTGAAAATTTTTCAGAATTATTTAAAGAAAATATTTCAGAAAATGTTCAACTTTTAGATTTAGTTCAACTAAAGAGTGAAATCAAAAGACCAGAACCTCTTGATACACTTCTTTCTTGGGCAAAATATGAGGCAACAATTAACAAAGAACAATCTCATGTTCCAAAAATTGAAGATTTAAGGTATAATATAGAAAAATGTTTATCCCAAGATGACTTGTTCATCACAAAGATAAATAAAAAAGGTATAAAAAAACAAGAAAATTACAGAAAATCGCTTCATTCAATGGAGCTAAAAAACGAAACAATTGAATTTATTTCAAAAACAGGTCAGGATATAGAAATTCCTGCACTTCGTGCAGACGATTTGCTCAAAGCTGTTTTTGGCGAAGAAGTTGTTTTCAATGTAAAAAGAGTGAAATTTTTTGATAAGAATTTTTCTGAAATGTAATTTTCTAGTTTCTAAGAAATAGAAGATTTAAAAGGAAAACAAGATGGGTAAGAAAATTGTAATAGCAGAAAAAGATAACATTGGTGCAGTTATCGAAAATGGCAAAGTAACAGAATTTTTTGTTCATAAAGGTGATGTTTTATTAGGTGATGTATATCTTTCAAAAGTAGATAATATCTTGCCTTCAATTGAGGCAGCGTTTGTGGACGTTGGGCTTGATAAAATGGGCTTTATTCACACAGATGATATTATGGGAAAAGGCACATTAAAAGAAAAAGTTAAGCCAAAACAAAAATTAATTGTTCAAGTAATCAAAGAACCTGTTGGGCACAAAGGTCCAAGAATGACAACAGCACTTAGCCTTCCAGGGCGTTTTTTGGTTTTGCTTCCCGACGAAAAAGGAATTAACGTTTCAAGAAAAATTACATCTCAAAAAGAAAGAGCGAGACTAAAATCAATTGTAAGCTTGCTCAAACCTGTTGGTGTGGGAATTATTGTTAGAACCGAAGCAGAAGGACAATCTGAAGCAGAAATTCAAGAAGATATTGAAATGTTGCTTGAAAAATGGAATTCGATTGTAAATGCTGCAGATACGGCAAATCCACCGTCTTTGCTTTACCGCGACCAAGATTTATTATATAGAACAATAAGAGAAGCATGCGATAATGATGTTGAAGAAATTTTAGTTGATACTCCTTTTGCACTCCATAGAGCTACTCAACTTTTAAGCCATTGGAATATGCAAGATAAAATTAAGATTACTCTTCATAAAGACACAGAGCCACTTTTAGTGCAAACAGGTATAATCAAAGAAATTCAAAATGCTTTGAATATTAAAGTCAACTTGCCACTTGGTGGATATTTGTTCATCCAGCAAACTGAAGCTTTAACAGTAGTTGATGTAAACAGTGGTAAATTTGTTTCATCGTCTTCTCAAGCTGAAACAATTTTAAAAACAAACTTAGAAGCTGCAGATGAAATTGCTCGTCAGTTGAAATTAAGAAACATTGGCGGAATGATTATTATCGACTTTATCGATATGACTTCAAGAGTTGATAAATTGAAAGTTTTAGAACACTTTGAGCTTGCTCTTGCAAACGACAAAGCAAAACCTCAAATTGGTCAACTTTCAGATCTTGGGCTTGTTGAACTTACAAGACACAGACAAGGTCAAAGTCTTGCGGAAGTATTCACCAAAAAATGTGATAAATGTAATGGTACAGGTTACATCGTCGAAGACTTAAAAGTTGCAAACTCAACTGCGCAAGGTGAGTTGAAAGCGAAAATGAATAAGATTAAAGGTCCATTTAACCAAAATCAAAATAGTAAAAAATTCAATAAATTCAACAAAAATAAACAAGAAAATAAACCTCAAAATGCACAAAACACAGAACCTCAACTTCAAGAAAATATAATTCAAGAAGTAGCGCAAGAATTTGTTGAAAAAGTGGAAACTTCACCAGTTGAAACACCTGTTATTGAAACTAAAATAGAAGATAAAAAAGAAAACAAAAGAAAACCAGCAAAAAAAGCTAAGACCAAAAAAGAACAACAAGTAACAGAAGAGGTGTTAGCTGAGGTTAAAACTTCAACAATCGAAAAAAAG
>JAZNJP010000100.1:0-1800 GCA_045578125.1 Candidatus Gastranaerophilales bacterium
TTCTTGGGTATTTTGCATTCCGTAAAGGCGGTTGGCTCAATAAAGATGATGATGATAAAGAACCGGTTGTTGTTAATTCGAACACGAATGATAATTCCAATTCGAACAGTAACACAAATACCGGTAACGAATCCGGCGGAACGCTTGATAATTCCGCACAAAATATCACATCAGCTAATTTAAATGATATGACTAATTTGTCCGCTCAATTTTCAAAAACAACATCGGGCAGGGAATAATCATTCAAAAAAAAGCAATCAAACCGCTTGTTTTTTTAACAGGCGGTTTTTTGTTGGTGTTTGATAAAAATCACCGTTTTTTTTATGGATGAGCGGTTGCATTCTTTATTTTTTTTATAAAAAATCACTTTTCTTTTAAAGAAATATAAAAAACATTTGACGATGTTTGATTTTAGAGGTATAATTAAACTAATAGTTTTTTTATTTTTAGGAGGAGACAGATATGGCAAATCATAGTGAGGTAAAAGCAGCAGTAGCAGCATTAACAAGGGCATGTCCTTTTTTATGGGTAGATCCAAACAACACTGCAAAGCTTGATAATTCTTTTACGGCTGATGAAGTGGGCGGAGCTTGGGAAGTTCTTGAAACACAAAGAAGAATTGGAGCTGCTCGTTTAAGGTCTTGGAAAGATTTAACAAATGAAGAGAAAGCTCAAGTTATAAAAGCTGCAAGAGCAAGGTTAGCAGCTAATGATAATTCAGATGAGTATCTAGGGGTTCATATGTTGATGTATGCTATTGGGGCATATGAAGGAACTGGGCTTGAAAGACCATCTATAAAGGATACAGAAGATACGGTCTTTCCTATTACGATTAGTGATTTCGCTCCATATACTTCTGCCCTTGATGGCTTAGCAGTTGATTATAGACAATTTGAAGTGAATGATCTTGAGCTTCAAAATGGCTGGACTAAATTGATGAGCAAAGCTGGGAGGGGGAGCGCTGCTGAAATTCAAGCATTAATCCAAGCTGGTCATGATGTAAACGCTGAAACAAAGGCAAAATATGTTCCAGTTGTTGAAAATGACAGGGTAACGAATTATAGACAAGATTCTGCGGGAACAACATTAACGCCACTTTCAATTGCTGTTCGCTGTGGAAATTCAGCAGGTGTTGATGCATTGATTCAAGGTAAGGCTGATGTGAATAAAAAAGATAGTGGTGGTTTTTCACCATTGTGGTATGCCGTTAAAAGTCCACATATTCCAAAAGACTCTCAATTAAAAATAGTGCAAAGTCTTGTGAATGCAAAGGCAGATCTTGGGTTTAAAGCGCCAGATGGAACAACTCTTTTAATTGCAGCTAGCAAAAATAAAAACGCAGATTTAACTCTTTACTTATTGCAACAAGATGCATGTAAAGCCTCTATTAATGAAGTGGATAGCCAAAATCATAATGCATTGTTTTATGCTGTTCAAGGATGCGCTTCTTCAGAAAGAGGAGTGGATGTTGTAAAGGCTATGTTGGGTGCAAATGCAAAAATTCAACAAGATACCCTTGATTTTGTGAATAATCCAGCTTCAAATGTGCCAGCAGAAGTGAAACAACTTGTTTTAGATACTTATGTTAAACAAGAAAAAGTTCCAGCGCTTTTAGAAGCCGTTCAAAAAGGCGATGTGGCAACAATGAATAAGTTGTTGAATGAAGATCTTGCTTCTTTATCAATTGATTCATTCCCAATTGCAGAAGATAAAACAGGCTCATTGCTTGATTATGCTTTAGATAATTCTGCAAATAAACCGGCAGTTATTGAAGCTTTGTTGGCTCGTGCTGGTGAAGAT
>JAZNJP010000101.1:0-3690 GCA_045578125.1 Candidatus Gastranaerophilales bacterium
GCTGGCTCATATGAAAATATTGGTGAAGAACTATTCAATGCGGTTGCTTTTGCTAATAATTGTGGCGATTCGTTCAATAAAAACATGTTTAAAACTTTCTTGTCATATGTTCTTTTAAAAGAAGAAAATTACATTAAAGCACTTAGCATTAGCAAAGAACAAATGATGTATTTTGCTGAAGAAAAATTAGCTTTAGGGGCGTTGCTTTCTTGGTATGTGAGTGCTAGTGCTACATTTAAAACAAACAATCCTAAAGAAGCAATTAATATTTGTGAAAATTCTTTGAAGATTGCTCAAAGCTCTAAAATTAATTCGCTCTTCTTTACGGCGCTTTTCCAAGAACTTCTTGCTCAATGTTATATGACCCAAGGCGATTTTGAAAGCGCAAAAATGTATAATGAAATGTCTATTGAAATTTCAAATGAAAATAATATTGCGTTTTTGCAAGTGCTTACGCACAGAACAAGAGTTCTTATTATGCGCGAAATGATAATTCGCGCAGACGACCTTAAAAAACGTGAGCTTTCAGCTAAGACTAAAAAACTTCTTCAAAAAACAAAAACATTGGCAAAAATTTTAAATATTCCACACTATATTGATTTAGTCAACAAAGAAATAGTCTCTTTTGAAGCTTTTTGTAAGTTGAACAATTTAGAAGATAAAACAAGAAAAAATAAACTTTAGATATTAAAAGAGCCTTATTGCAAGGTTATACTTGTGTGTAACAAAAATGTTACAGTTATCCATTTTTTTGTCAATCATCACAAAATAAGTTTTTTAAATGATATATAATCTATCTCTTAAGGTACACAATAGTGAAATTTAGTGGTTTAAATGCGAACAATTCTCCTTTGAAAAGTTTTAAAACTGATTCAAAATCTCTAACGACTTCGCGTTTATTTTTTAAGTCAAATCAAAAGGATGTGTACGAATCTCAAAATAATGACAAGAAAAAACAAAATACTAAAAGAATACTAGCTGGACTTTCGATTTTAGGTGTCGGGGTTGTTGCAGCTTGTCTTATTTTAAAAAACAGGGGTAAAGATGTTGTTGAAGCAGGTAGCGACATCGTTGAAAAAAGTGGCGATGAAATAGCTGAGCAAACTTTGAAACAAGATAATCCTAAACAACTCATTGCTGATAGTTTAGATAATCCGCAATTTAAAACGAATGCTTTTTATCAGGTTACTCCAACTGTTGTTGATAAAAATTCGGTTCAAGACGATTTAACTGCTTGGATTAAAAAATTAAAAGAAGCCCCTCTTAAATCCTCAGACGGGTATAATTTAAATGCTGTTGATGATATAGGCTTAGAAAATATCAAGCCTCATAACTATACAAATACAAGTGATATTCTTATGAGTGTAAAAGAATACAGAATAGACTTCCCTCCTTCTCGTATGGTTGTTGATGATGAATTAAAATTTTTATCTGAACCTCACGGCAGGTTTTTTGATTTGGTAGATAAAAATTTTGACTATGATAACCATGATTTATTTATAGGGAAAGACCCAAACGGAAAGGCATTTGTTACATTTCGATTTACACCAACAAGGCAAGATTTTGTTGGACGCCCACAAGCAACCCGTATTATGCTTAGGTCCAAAACAGGTGAATTTAACCAAGACCAGCTTGATTTAATAGAAGCATACAAAAAGAATCAGGATTTGAAAAATACCGGAAACCCTCTAGGGCTATCGTTTTTGATGCCAAAAGAAACGGCTCATGGTGATACTTCGGAACTCCAATTTAACAAGAATATGTTTTTATCGTTAATACAGCATTTGGCAAATAAATAATCGCTGCAGTAAGGGTATATTTTTAATAAAAGAGCCTTGTTTTAAGGCTCTTTTTTAATTATTTAAATCTAATTCCTGCATCTTCAAGCCTTACAATTGCTGCGGCCAATCTTTCAGGTGGTTGAACAATTGAAATTCTGAAGTGGTCATCAGACATTTCGCCAAATGCAATCCCTGGAGTGAACACAACGCCAGTTTTATCCATCACCATTTTGCAAAATTCTTTTGAAGTATATCCTTTTGGAACTTTAAGCCAGAAATACATAGTTGCAGAGCTTCTTTTAACTTCCCAGCCAAGTTTAGCAAACCCTTTTGCAACAAGTTCTCTTCTTGCGTTATATTTATCCATAATTTCTTGAACATGTTTAATATCGCAGTTGAGAGCCGAAATTGCAGCATCTTGAACGATTGTTGATGTGCCGTAGTCCATGTTTGTTTTCATAGCATAAATTACATCAATAAATTCTTGTTTTCCGCAAACAAATCCAACGCGCCAACCTGCCATATTGAATGTTTTGGAGAAAGAATGAAACTCAACTGCAATATCCTTTGCACCTTTAATTGAGAATATACTTGGAGGGCGATATCCGTCGTAGCAAGTTTCAGCATAAGCTAAATCTGAAACAAGAAGAATATTGTATTTTTTGCAATACTCAACCATTTTTTCTAAAAACCAAACAGGTGCTGTTGCTCCTGTTGGGTTATTTGGATAGTTGATAATAAACATTTTTGCTTTTTTTGCAACTGCTTCAGGAATTGAATCTAAGTCAGGCAAGTATTCATTTTCTGCAAGAAGTGGCACGTGGTGAATTTTGCCACCAGCAACCCAAGTTCCTCTTGAAAGCACTGGATAATATGGGTCTGGAACAATGTTTATATCCCCTGGGTTGGTGTAAGCAAGAGCTATGTTCGCAAGCCCTTCTTTTGCGCCAACAAGTGTTTGAATTTCTGTTTTTGGGTCAATATCAATGTTATATCTTCTTTTAACCCAGTCAGAAATTGCTTCTCTTAATTCTAATTTTCCTCTGAAGCTTGGGTAACCATGGCTTGAGGGTTTTTTAATTGATTCAATTGCGCTTTCAACAATAGGTTCAGGTGTTGCGCCGTCTGGGTTTCCAATTCCAAGGTCAATTAAATCAATTCCTTTTGCCCTTGCTTCTTCTTTCCATTCGTCAAGTTCAGCAAAAATATATTTTGGTAATTTTAAAATTCTGTCTGATGGTTTTATCGTATATTCTGTTGTTTCCATTTATTTTACTTCCTTCTATTAAAAATCTTTACTATTGGCAAATTCTATCATGGCGCTCGCTCCCGCTCGGTGAGAAAAATTTGTCTCAATAATTTGTCTGATATTTTTGGTTATAATAATTGCTTCTTCCCTGTGCTTTAAATAATAATATATCTTTTTAAACATCTCATCAAGGGTTTTGAAGCTAATATAATTATCTTTAAAATATTTTGTCCCATCTCCGCGCTCATCTGAAATGTGCAAAGTTTCGCATGCCATTGTTTGAATTGCTCTGTAATTAAGCGAGCTTACCCCTTGTGCGTTAAAATTAATAACAATATGCGCTTCGTTAATTTTCTCTGCCATATCGGGTTCATTATCAATAAAACCTTTATATGCTTTTTCTAATAATGGTTTGTGCGCCTCATCAAGCCTGTTTAGCGCATCTTGATAATGCCTTTCAATTGAGTAAAACGCAAGAGATGGCACTTCGTCTAAAATTCTTTTAAAATTATTCAATCTAAATTCTGTATCCAGCCTTCCCATAAACATAACATCATATTTTTTCTCTATATCAAGTTTTTTGTAAATATCTGTGTTTACAAAATGTGGAAGATACATCATGTTTTTGTTATTTTCTTTTTCTTCCACAGATCTGGCAGA
>JAZNJP010000102.1:0-5690 GCA_045578125.1 Candidatus Gastranaerophilales bacterium
TGGCCCTCCGACTTGGTTCGACCCCGGTCACCGGCACCATCATATATCGCGGAGTAGAGCAGTCCGGTAGCTCGTCGGGCTCATAACCCGGAGGTCGTAGGTTCAAATCCTGCCTCCGCAACCATTTTAAACCACCCTGAATGGGTGGTTTTTTTAATAAAGAGACACACTTATACAAGTTCACACAAATCGAGTAAAAGCCCTCTTTGGCTCGTTTTCATTAATATATCTGTTTTATTTCAAACATTCTTCATAAATGGAAGGTGTAATAAATTTGATATTTGAATCCGGAGCTAATTTTTTCGCATATTTTGAGAGCATTTCAATCATATTATTCGTCAAAGCAAGATATTCATTCCTAAATCTTCCATCTTCAAAACTTATGTTATCAAAGTAATTATTTTCATAACCAGCAAAACCATCAAAACCCGCAATCATGAATTTTGAAATCCCAATATTGTGCAATAAATTTAATAGCATAATCATGGAAGAATCAAAATTATCATTACCTCTTTCAATCAAGCTTTCATAATTAACCAATAAATCATCTTGCAAATGATTCAAAATATTAGAAACAACAATTTTAGACAAACATTTGCCCTTGTTATTGAATTTTTGGTAACGCTTTTCACTTCCAAAGAAAGGAAGTTGTTTATTTTCGTTAATTAAGTTACTTACAAAATTCACAGGGATAATTATGGGATCTAGCCTTGAAATAATGTCCTTTAGTTTGTCCTTATAATCAAGAATACTTCGGCCAGGTGCAATAATCAAAATTTCTCTATCATGTAAAAGGCTTTTGATTTTGCACAGAGCTTCCGAATCATCAACTTTAGTATGATTATATTCAATATAAAGATTCTTAATTAAATCATAATCGTAGGTTGTCCGTTTCTCGGGCGGAATCATGGATAAAATATGTTTGATATCTTTAGTGGCTAGTCTAAATTTTTCCGTAAGATAAATTACGTTATTTGGGTGAGATTGATATGTTGCGGCTAGAACCGAAGGAATTGAATAGCCCCATTCATATTCCTTTCTAATGTTGTAAGTATACTCATCAATTATATCCATTAGATTTTCAATTTTGTAATCATAGAAATATTTTCTGACAAGAAAATCAGCAATAAGTTCCAAATTCAAATTTCCAGCACACTTGCCCATTCCGCCTAAAGTTGCGTCAATAATAATATCTCTTCCAGATTCATGAGCTAATTTTATAAATTTTTGCGAAAGTGCAAAAGACATCTGATAATTGTTATGTGAATGAAAAGCAAGCTTTATATTTGTTTTTAAATTATTGTGAGCCAAAGCGTAAAGACGAGTAAAGTCGTCCTCATACATTGCGCCATATGTATCAACAATCGCAAAAGCGTACGGCTCAATTTCATTAACCATATTAATAATTTTTAAAAATTCAGGATCAGAATACGCAAGAGAATTAACACCCTGAATGTATAGCTTATACCCTTGCTTTTTGACAAAACTCAAAGCCATACAAACGCCTTCAAAGTCATTTGTAAAATCTTTTTTTGTAAAACCAACTCTAATACCGTCAATAGATTTTCCGGAGTACTTTTTGAGTGTTGAAAAATCATATAAAGAATAGTCGACAAAAGCAACATAAGAGGTTTTGGGGCTACTCTTGGGAATGAAAGGCTCAATTTGCTCAACACAAGTAAAGAAAGTCGAGTTACCGTTATAAGAAACCTTATTAGGGTCTCTAAGAAAACCCATTTCAACAACATCAATGTTTGCTTGAGTTAATCTTTGAGTTATATCAACAATATCAGAATCTTGAAAGGCGCAGTCAATAATTCTGCCACCATCTCTTAAGGTACAATCAAGAAGTTGAATTTCTCGCATTAAACTTTCCCCAAATAATGTTTTTTATATAATAGTTCACAAATTTCAAAATCTTCAGGCCAATCAACTTCTTTGCCTTCAAAACCATCAACCACAAAAAGATATGGTTTTTTTGAAACAAAACTTCTATCTTTAATCATTTGCTTGCAATCAATAATATCGGTTGCAGAATCTAAAGAAAGAATTTCCGGCAAATCTTGGCTTCTTGGTTTATTGTCTGGGTCATAATTAATAGCTTTTCCATCAAGCCATAAAAATTCTTTTATAACATGGCAAGCATTTAGTGAATCATAAGGGCCATTTTCAACATTTTCCCAATATTCTTTAATTGCTCTTTCTAATGTTTCGTCTTTTACAAGAGGACTTGTTGTATTAGTAAACATAGCAATATCAGCCGTAAAAGTTTCTCCTAAATGCGCGTGCAATTCGTTTGCAGAAATTTCATTAGAACAATAATATTCATCCCTTTTAATAACTTCGCAACCATATTTTCTTGCAACTTCCATTACATATTCATCGTTTGTATTTACAACAACGCCGTCTAATAATCCTTTAGCTTCAAGTCTTTTTGCTTGTTGTATTTTAATCTCTAAAAGACTGCTACCTGCGAAGGGTTTAGTATTTTTACTTGGAACTCTTTGAGAGCCTTTTCTTGATATAATTAGAGATTTGATTGTTTTTTTCATGATTTATTTCCTTTCAAAAAATTTAGGAGACCTTCCGCTCCAATTGATACCTTCTTTGACCACTTTTGCCGGCACTCCAGCAAGAATAACACCTGCTTTCGCATGAATGGGGGGGGGAGAAGTAACTACGGCATTTGTTGCAACAACTGAGTTATCAGGAACTTTTACACCTTTTAAAAATATAACATTCCTACAAACCCAAACATGGTTACCAATAATAATATCTTCGCCAAAATTAAGGCATTCGCCAGTTTTAATGTCGAAAATAGAATGAGAATCAGTAGGTTGAAATTTAATTTCAGAAGAAAATAGGCAGTTCTTACCAATTTGAACATTTAAATTATCTTCACCCGAAAAAGATATAAAACAACCTCTGGTTGAAAAGTTTTGCCCAAATGTTGCTTTAGAATTTGTACCAATTTTGAAAATATTCAAACCATGAATAACAGAATTTGAACTTTTAATTTCAACAAGAGAATTGTCTCCATTAAATAAAACTTTAAAATTTCTCAAATCTTGTTGTGGTTCATGAATTATTAATTTATTACCAGAACCCGAGAAAGTTATTGAACAGTTTTTATATTTAGGAAAAAGATGATGCTTGCCACTTTCATCAATAACTATAAATTCATTATTGAGCAATGGTTGCGAGGAAAGAAATTTCGAACGCATTTCTTTACGCTTTGCGCTTGAAAAAACAAAGCAAGAAAGCAATCTGACTATAAAAAATTTAAACTTGGCAATTCTGTATCTAGTGCGCATTTAAAACCTCAAATTCAGGGAGCAAAAAACCGTTTTCATCTACATATTCACCGTTTTCATTAGTGTAAATGTCTTTAAACACACCCTTTAAACCCACCGGATTTATTGAAATAATTTGTGTGTCAGGGTAATACATTTGAGCGAATTTTTTAAGATTTTTCCAATCGTTAATAGAGCGAATGTCGTTCCTTGCCAAAGATTCACCACGAGAGGCAATATCGTAGACCCCACCCACAAAGTGACCACCTGAAGCGAGATTGCAATCAATACCAACTAGATAAATCTTTTTTGGGTTGGTATACAATAAAAATTGTGCGGCTTGCAAGGATACAGAACAAAAATTACCAAGCGGTTCAGTATCAATGTCAAAAGCAAACCTTCCAGAGGGTAATTTTACAGATGTTTTATATCGCAAGCAATCAAACGATAGCGCATAAGACTCAGGTATTTGAAAATTTATATTATTGTCTTGGTCACCAACAAATTTAATACAATTTTCATATTTTGCAAATTCATCATAATACTCGCAAATCCCTGACTGATCAATTGCAAACAAATAATCAAAATGGACTTTATCAAATTTAAATGCTCTATTTAAACCTAAATGATATGCATTTTTAACAGGAATATAATTAAGGACAGAAGGACCTGCGCCCACAAGTACGACAGATTGATTTTGGTGTCTATTTTTAAAGGGGGCAAATGTTTTTTGATGAAGAGCATAAGTTGCTAATCTTTTTTTAACAATAACATCCACAGAAGAAATAATATCTTTTTTAAGTTGTAATAATTCATTTAGCTTATTTTTCTTTTTAAAGATTTGAATACCAAGAATTTTATACTTTGTACAATCTTGATATTTGGAAGAAGAAAACAAACCATAAAGGACTTGTCTTTTGGTAACGTCAAAGCTTTTCTTTTTTCGATAAAATATTATTCCCAAAATTTTAATACATTTATAATCAATATCTTTAACAATACTAAATAGTTTCATGTTTGACTCCTGATACTAAACCTTACCTAATACCACAGACATAAGTCTAGAAAAAGTATTTTTGGAAGAAAAATATTTTTTTATTTTTTTCTGAAGCGCAATTTTGTTATCGTATAACTTCTTTACCGAATTCGAGCTTCTTAAATAAGAACAATTAAAGGAAGCAGTAACAAAGTTTTTCGCAAAAACATCCTTATGTTTCATACGAGGCGCAAATGTGGTTGCAGAAGAGATGCTTGAAATTTTAAAAGGTATACTTCCAATTAAATCTGCGGTTTGTTTTGAAATTTTCGCTTTTAAGACGTAATCTTGGTAATGCATAAAGAAATCAGGCACAGGAACTTTAGACCATTTTTCCATCGCCCATCTTTTTGAAAACTTAACTATACCATCAATATATGAATTGTAATTATATTCCCTAAATAATGGGGTTTCAGAACCATCTAAAATTGGCTCTATAAAATCTGTAGAATTTCTTTGATAAGAAACACAAGAGCCGTGCGGAGCAGAACAACAAGCTTCAATAACTCCTGAAATGAACTGAGAATTAGGCAAAAATACATAACGCTCATGTGTGTCATCTAAAACACTCCAAGCATTTCCTCTAATATAGAAACTTTTAATTTTTTTATTATAAAAACTGCTGATTAATTTTGCCAAACAGCCTAGCGTTGCACCCGAACCAGATAAATCAACAAAAGCAAAATTATCATCAATTAAATCAATCTCTTGTTTTAAATATTCAATTGCAAGATTATTTCTTTCAGAATTTAAATTAGAAATAAAACTTTTAAATGGAATATTATTGCTCAATATACTTGCAATTTCATTTTTATTTGTTTCAGATAAGCGTTTTGAGGTAAATAGACTTTTAGGCAAGAATTTTTTAAGCTCTTTAAGCTCCAAATCAAACGCAAGAGCAACATCATCTATAGTATTCCACCTAGCTTTCTCGCGAAAAATAAAAGAAATATCGGAAGTTGAATCAATAGAAGGAATACGCCAAACTTTTCTTGAGCCGTAAATGTATTTGGTTAAAATATCAAGATTGTTTTGAGAGATAATCGTATCAGCAATCTTTTGAAGTATGTAACCATCGCGCGCTATAAAATACAAACGTTTAATTCCTTTTTGAATAGATTGATCAATTAACCATTGAACATAAGGTTATAACTTACAAGCAGCAAAAGATGCGCCAAACATTTTTTTTGAATCAACACACAAGCAATCTATCAAACGAGTGTTTTTAGAGTTACCTATCATTAACTGTATCATTAAATTTTGTGGGAATTTGTTTAAAATATAATTTTCATAATCCGTTAATTTCACATATCTTGAGTCAATTGCAGAAATACCCTTTTTTAGGCATATATCTAAAATGG
>JAZNJP010000103.1:0-3400 GCA_045578125.1 Candidatus Gastranaerophilales bacterium
TGCTTATCGCTCAAATTTAAACTTTGATTTTGAATTTTCTTATGAAGAATCTCTGGGGTCACAACCTCTTTTGGTTTGCCCAAAAAAGCCAGCGAAGAAGCTTTTAGAGGCAATAAATTCAAAGGCTGATTTTTAAAACCAATATTTATTATAGGGTTATTTACATGACTAATATTGCCAAAAGTATTATTTTTTGGCTTATTAGAATAAATATTAGGCTTTATTTGTGAAATTTTTACCATAATTTACTAAAACAAAACCCCTAAATTAAAAATTTTCAGTCAATGTTAAGTTTTGTAAAAACGAATTTTGTACATCAAACAGCCTATTTTTGCTGGGTTTTGGTTTTTTGTTATTAAAAAAGTATATAAAATTTAAATACGCACTAGCAAATTATTTTTGTTTCATGTTTTATACGTTCGGTGATGTTAATTTTTCACATCGAACACGAGAAAAAATAATGGAGAAATTTAATGAATAAAATTAACGGTATCGGCTACGTATATGGTAACAGTGATAAGCGACAAAATCCAAATGCCACTCCTCAAGAAGCACCTGAAAAAAAAGTTGAACAAGAAGCACTTGAAACCAACTTAGCTGAAGCACCATCTTGTGTTTATGGCAAGGCGCTTATTAAAGAATCAAAAAAACCTGAATGGCTAGATAGTGTTAACGAAGCAATTAAAGTTTTCCAAAATAATCCAAAAGCGGTTGAAATGTATAATGAGAATTATGAAGAAGCGGCTGAAGTCCTTGGAGCAGAAGGAGCACTCGCGCTTTTAGATAATCTTGATACTGTAAAATACGCAGCGCACGTATAAATAGCATAAAAACCCTTCTTGATTTAAATATTTTAGATTTTATAATCTAATTTATGAATAATTATCTTTATTTTTTAGAAGGAAAACCTTATATCAACCTTACAAACAAATGCACAAATTCGTGTGTGTTTTGCGTAAGGGATATTAAGGATGATGTTGTTGGGTCTAATTTATGGCTTCAGGGCGAAACAAAAGCAAGCGATGTAATTGCACAGTTCAACAAAGAAGCAGATGAAAAACTAGCAAATGCAAGCGAAATTACATTTTGCGGATATGGCGAACCTCTGCTTTGTGTTGATGTTTTAATTGAGGTTTCAAAATTTATAAAAGAAAAATATCCACATTTAAAAATTAGAATTAATACAAATGGAACAGCAAGCAGAGTGCTCAAAAGGGATATTCTACCCGAGCTTGTCGGGCTTGTAAATGTTATTTCAATAAGTTTAAACGCACATGACAGTGCAACTTATGATATTGTTTCAAAACCAAAAGTTGAAAATTCTTACGATGCGGTGCTTGCCACAATTAAACAATCAGCAGAACTAGGCTTCAAAACAATAGCAACAATTGTGACTGGTTTCGAGAATGCGCCATATATTGATATTCAAAAATGTGAAGAAATTACAAACTCACTTGGTGCAGAATTTAGAAATAGAGCTTGGATTAAAGAAGGATACTAGCATATTAATTCCAAAAGTTTCAAACAATTCACGATTTATATATTTTATCGTGAAAAAAGTTTTGCTTTAATTTTATATTGGTGAGATAATTTTTAAAGATGTGTGTAGATTAAATGAGGTAAAAAATGAACGAACTACTCGAAAAAACAGATTTATCTGTAATTGACAAAATCATGAAACCAAAATCTATTGCGGTTATCGGAGCTTCAACAAAACCAAAAACAATCGGTTCTGAAATTATGCAAAGATTAAGAGATTACAAATTTCAAGGTGATATATACCCTGTAAACCCAAAAGGTGGCGTTATTGAAGGGTTCCAAGCATACACTTCAGTTGGCGAAATTCCAGGCGAAGTTGATTTTGCAGTTATTATCATTCCTCAAAAATTCGTACTAGACGCAATTGATGAGTGTCACGCAAAAGGCATCAAAGGTCTTTGCGTTATTTCAGCAGGATTTAAAGAAGCAGGAAAAGAAGGTGCAGAAGCCGAAAAAGAATTAGCTAAAAAAGTTAAAGAATATGGTATGAGATTAATTGGTCCAAATTGCTTAGGCGTTTTGAACACAAACCCAGAAGTTAGAATGGACGCAACTTTTGCCGAAGCACTACCAGAGCGAGGAAACATTGGTTTCGTTTCTCAATCAGGAGCACTTGGCGGCGGTATTTTAAATATTTTAAAAGACTTAAACCTCGGCTTTGCACAATTCATTTCAATTGGTAACCAAGCAGATTTCAACGCAGAATCAGCTATGGAATATTGGGAAAAAGAAGACGACGTAAAACAAATTTTGCTTTACATGGAATCAATTGCTAACCCATCTAACTTTAGAAAACTTGCAACTAGAATTTCTAAGAAAAAACCAATTTTGGCACTTAAAGCTGGTCGTAGCGCAGCAGGTGCTTCAGCAGCTTCTTCTCACACAGGCTCACTTGCAGGTGCTGATAAAGCTGCAAACGCATTACTTGCACAATCTGGCGTAATTAGAGAATATTCACTTAAAAACTTATTTGCGACTGCAAAAGTTTTTGCTAACTGCCCAATTCCAAAAGGCGATAGAGTTGCAATTATCACAAACTCTGGTGGCCCTGGCATTATGGCAACTGACGCAATTTGCGAATACGGTATGCAAATGGCACCAATTACAGACGAAACTAAAGAAAAATTAAGAAGTTTCTTGCCAGCTGCAGCTTCAGTTAAAAACCCAGTTGATATGATTGCTTCAGCTCCAATTGACCACTACAAACAAACACTTCAAACAGTTATTGCTGACGAAAATGTTGATATGATTATGGTAATTTACCTACCATTTATGGGCTTAAAAGATATTGATGTTGCTCAAGCTATTATGGAAATCAAAAAAGAATACCCACAAAAACCAGTTGTTGGCGTATTTATGACAACATCAGATTTCTTCACAAAAATCTCTGAAATGGAAGTTAATATGCCATTCTTTATGTATGCCGAAGAAGCTGCTGAAGGCTTCAATAGATTAAACCAACAAAGAATTTGGCAAGAACGACCAGTTGGCGAAATCAAAACATACGATGTTGACAAAGCTCGTGCAGCTGAAATCATCAAACAATCAATTTCAGAAGGCAGAGCGCAACTTACAACTCGTGAATCAATTGATGTACTTGAAGCATATGGTATCAGAGTTTGCAAATCTGGTTTTGCAACAACTGAAGAAGAAGTTATCTCTGTTGGTAATTCAATTGGTTACCCAGTTGTTATGAAAATGACTTCTAAAACAACTTCACACAAAACAGATGTTGGCGGCGTCAGAGTTAACATTCAATCCGAAGAACAATTAAGGGCAGAATATCAAGACTTAATTGCAAAATTAACTGAAAAAGGCTTAATTGATGGACTTGAAGGTGTAATCATTCAAGAAATGGTTA
>JAZNJP010000104.1:0-3544 GCA_045578125.1 Candidatus Gastranaerophilales bacterium
AACAAAGATAAATCTAGGATTATCAAGCAATTCTTGAACGTTTTGAATTGAACCCGTGTAGTTATTATCAAGAGAAATTATTCTATTGTTCTCATCTTGAATTAGCTTTTTGCAAAGATTAGAACCAATAAACCCTGTGCCACCTGTAATTAAAATTGTTTTTGTCATACTTGAACCGAATAACCCTTAACAAGATTTTAACATGAAAAGCATTTGGAGAATATAATTTATATAAAAAATAAAGAACCCTTGTGGGCTCTTTATTTCAACTTGCATTTGCAATGAATTTGATATTCACAGCATAATACCTTGTGAAAAAAATTAATCTTGGCTTTTATCTACATCATCGTAATCTAAACTTGTAACAGTTGTATATTTAGATGGCGCTTGTTCACCCAATAATTTTAATTGAGCAAGTTCTTGTTGAGCAATTGCGTAATCTTGCTCTAGCTGCTGTCCAACATTGCCATTTGCTTTTTGTTCGGCATATTCATTAATTGTGTCAATATATCCTTGGACTTTTTCACGCTCTTGAGCTACAAAAGGCATTAACTTTTCGTATGATTTATCTGATAAATCCTTTTTCTCCCATCTGACAATTACATGTTTCCATACTTTTGAAAAATTCTTGATATCGTAATCTGGATACAAACAAAGCTCTTTTGCGATTTGCTTTAATTCATCATCATCTTTTTTATAAAAATTAAGCCCAGTTTGTGCAAATCTGTGATAACTAACAGAACCCTTATCCCATTCCCACTCTGTTTCAAGTTGATAATCATTTAATTTATTTGACCCAAAACTTACATTAAAACTTGAAGAAAAGGTATCATTCACAAGTGAACTAATTTTTGAGGCTGTTGAAAACTTATTTGAATTTTTTGCAAATAAGCTATTGGCATTATTTGTATTATAAATACCCAAAACTCGATTTATCTTCATGTACTTTCTCCTATTAACAATAACAAGTGTCTAAGAATAAAAAACGCGTAAAAAAATATTTTGCCATTAATTTATTGAGATAGTCAAAATATTCAAATTATGGTATTTAAAATTCTAAAACATGAATTGTGCGGTAGAGTTTAGAAATAGACTAACTCAAATTATTTTTAACAAGAAAAAGCCCAAGAAATACAGCAATTGCGCATATAAATATTGTGGACAACGAATAAATAATAGCTCTTATGTAATCTTCGACCTGAATAAAGTGCATAAGTTCAAGCGAAAGCGCACTGAGCGTGCTTAAGCCACCACAAAAACCCGTAATGAGAAATATTTTATATGTTGGGTTTAAACCAGTCTTTGAAGCGAAATAAACAAAAACAATTGTTGCAATAAAGCAACCAAAGAAATTTGCAATTAATGTTGCAAGAGGCATATAAGACCAATGCGGCATAATTAAATACATAATATATCTAACTAGAGCCCCTAGCCCACCACCAATAAAAACTGCTATAAAATTCATTTTTCACTTCCTCTGCATTAAAAAAGAACCCTTGCGGGTTCTATATTTTTAAATTATGGCGGGGACGACGGGTATCGAACCCGCGACCTCATGCGTGACAGGCATGCACTCTAACCAGCTGAGCTACGCCCCCATGCCATAATATTAAATTTTCAATTATTCAGCGTAAACGCTAACTTGTTTTCTATCGCGTCTGTAAGTTTCAAACTTAACAACGCCATCGATAGTTGCAAATAATGTGTTGTCAGAACCCATACCAACATTCACACCTGGGTGAATTTTAGTACCTTTTTGTCTAACTAAGATATTTCCAGCAAGAACTCTTTCGTTGCCGTATTTTTTGACGCCTAAGCGCTTACTTTCACTGTCGCGACCGTTCTTTGACGAACCGACACCCTTCTTATGTGCCATTTATACCTCTCCTTCAGCTTCAGGTGCTTTACCCGCTTTAGTGTTAATTTTAGTAATCATTACTCTTGTAAAACCTTGTCTGTGACCTTGTTTTACTCTGTAACCCTTTTTAGGACGTTGTTTGTAAACAAGAACTTTTTTAGATTTGTCGTGTTTTACAACTTTTCCTTCAACAACAGCGTTTTTCACATATGGAGCACCAACTGTTGATTTTTTACCGTTAACAAGCATAACCACTTTGTCAAAAGTAACTTTTTTGTCAGCTTCAACATCAAGAAGCTCGATATCTACATATCTGCCTTCTTCAAATTTGTATTGTTTTCCGCCTTCTTCGACTATTGCGTACATTTTGTTTTTCCTTTCGTTGGTATCGCTGGTCATTTGACACTTACAAGCGATTGACCTGTGCATTTCTTTATATAAATTATACTAAACAAAGTTATCTGTCAAATATTATTTTGCAACAATGTTAATTAATTTTTTTGGAACATAAATAACTTTAACAATTTCTTTGCCTTCTGCAAATTGAAGCACTTTTTCCATTTTGAGAGCTTCAGCTTTAAGTGCCTCGCCATCAGCATCTAAAGTGGTTTCAATTTTATCTCTAATTTTGCCATTCACTTGAACAACAATTGTGATGTCGTTTAATTGCGCAAGCTCTTCTTTGCATTCAGGCCAAGCCTCATGAGTAATTGAAGTTTTTGCACCCAATTGTTCCCAAATTTCTTCTGCCATAAAGCAAGTTACAGGAGAAAGCAATTTAAGAAGAGTTAGAACCGCAAAACTATAAACATCTTCATTTATGTCGCCGTCTGTGATGTAGTCATAAATTGCATTTGTTAACTCACGATATTTTGAAACAACTGTATTGAATTGGAATTCGTTTTGAATATCGTTTGTAATACCTTTGATAGCAATGTGCGTCAATCTGATTAACTTATCGTGCTTGCCTGCAAATGCTTTGTTGATGTCGTAATCAAGTTTAATTTTGTCTTCATAGTTTGAATACAATCTGTAAACTCTATTTAAGAATTTATAACAACCTTCAACGCCAGCATCTGACCAGTCAAAATCACGAGCTGGAGGTGAATCTGAAATAATGAATAAACGAGCTGTATCTGCACCATAATTCTCAAAGATTTCATCAGGGTCAACAGTGTTGCCTTTAGATTTTGACATTTTTGAGCCGTCTTTTAATACCATACCTTGAGTTAAAAGGTTTTCAAATGGTTCATCGAAATCAAGAAGTCCAAAATCTTTAAATGCTTTTGTGAAAAATCTCGAATAGAGTAAGTGCAAAATTGCATGCTCAATTCCACCAACATATTGATCAACTGGCAACCAATTGTTCACTTTTTCTTTATCAAATGCTTTATCAGCATTTTTTGGGTCAGCGTATCTTAGGTAATACCAACTTGAGCACACAAAAGTATCCATTGTATCGCATTCGCGAATTGCGTGTCCGCCACAAACTGGGCAAACAGTGTCTAAAAATGTGTTTGAAGTTAAAATTGGGGATTTACCTTGAACACCAAAATCCACATCTGTTGGAAGCTTAACAGGAAGTTGCTCTTCTGGAACTGCAACTTCTCCACATTTATCACAATATACGATAGGAATTGGTGCACCCCAATATCTTTGACGAGAAATTAACCAATCACGAAGTCT
>JAZNJP010000105.1:0-2506 GCA_045578125.1 Candidatus Gastranaerophilales bacterium
ATTTTAATTATGACAACAGCATTTATTAGAATTGTTATCGTTTTTGCACTTACTCGCCAAGCTCTTGGCACGCAAAACCTGCCACCCAACCAAGTGATAATTGGGCTTTCTTTAATTTTAACTTTTTTCGTTATGAGTCCAACGTTTTCTAAAATAAACGATGTTGCGTATCAACCATATATTAAAAATCAAATCACTCAAGAAGTTGCACTTACTAAGGCTATTGAGCCTCTTAGAACTTTTATGTTTAAGCAAACGCATGAAAATGAACTTGCACTTTTTGTTAAAATTTCAAAAATTCCAAAACCAAAAACGCAACTCGATGTGCCAACTTATGTTTTAATTCCTGCTTTTGTTTTGAGTGAACTTAAAACGGCATTTAAGATTGGTTTTATTATTTTCTTGCCATTCCTTGTAATAGACATTGTAATTGCAAGTATTTTAGTTGCAATGGGCATGATTTTCTTGCCGCCAACTACTATTGCTATGCCGTTTAAACTTATCATGTTCGTTTTGGTTGATGGCTGGTATCTGATTACAAAATCACTTATAGAAGGGTTTATTTCGTAGTTTATGGATGAAGCGGTATTTTTAAATATATTTCAAAAATTCTTGGTTCTGATTTTACAAATGTCGGCACCTGTTTTACTTATAACCATTATCGTTGGACTTATAATAAGCATTATTCAGTCTGTAACTCAAATTCAAGAACAAACCCTTACATTTGTTCCAAAGATTTTTGCAGGCATCATAATCTTGATTATCACTATGCCTTGGATGATTACAACTTTTGTTTCTGTTGTAAATGAAATGTTTGAGTATATTCCTGCTTTTATTGGCTCTTAGGGCTATAAAATTTCTTTAATTGCAAAAGGAATATAGTTTATAAGGTTAGAAGCCAAGACACCATATTGTGTGTAACTTTTTGCTGCAATATCGCCTGCGAGCCCATGTAGATATACCGCAAGACAAGCTGCATTTTCAAGATTTAAGCCTTGAGCGCAGAAGCCTGAAATCATACCCGTTAACACGTCTCCTGTTCCTGCTTTGGATAGTGCAGAATCGCCAGTTGTGTTAATGAATACCTGTCCGTTTGGAACAGCAATCACTGTGCCATTTCCTTTGAGTACAACAATGCAGTCAAAGTTAATTGCAGCTTTCCAAGCCCATTTAATTCTGTCTGATTGAATTTCTTCAACATCAACATCAAGAAGTCTTGCAAGTTCCATTGGATGTGGCGTGATTGCGGAATTAAGTGGCATTGCTGGTCTTTTGCATTTTGCAAGAATATTTAGTGCATCTGCATCAAGTATGATTGGAGTTTGTGAATTCATCATTTTATTTACAAACTCAATAACGAATTGTTCTGTGCCTGAAGATAAACCAAGCCCGCAACCAATTGAATATACATCTGGATTTGAAACGAGTTGAATATATTTAAGAGCGTCTTTTGGAATACTCCCTGCCTTGCTTGAGCCCAAGTCTAAAAATGTAATATCTGCAGATTTAGAAGCAACAACAAGGACGGTGTCTGTATTCGTTGCAAGCATAACTTTTCCTGCGCCTGATTTTAGTGCACTAATTGAAGAAAAATATGCAGCTCCTGGATATTGGTTGCAACCTGCAATGTTTAAAACGTTTCCGTAATTTCCCTTGTTTGAGTTCAATCTTCTTTGTGGAAGATAAGATGCAGCAAGTTGTTTTGTAATTTGTGTAATTTTGTAGGAAGGAGTATTTCTATTCATTCGACACCTCTTTTTTTATAATTATTTCATAAAAGCGGTCAAATGTTAAATGTTTTATTTTTCTTCTGGTTTTTTCTTGAATTTTGAATATATAAATGTGCCGATTGCAAAAAGCCCTGCCATAATTGTGCCATACAGAACATAGGGCGAAGTTTTTTTCTTTTCTTTAGGTTTTGTTTCAGATTTTTTGTTTTCTGCTTGGGTTGATTCTTCTTGCTTTTTGGTTGCCTCTTGTGTCTTTTTTTCTTCTGCTTTTGGTTTTTCTTCGAGCATTTCACCTTCTTCGGCTTTTAGGATTTCACTATATCTTGAGACTTTATCATAAAGCTCTTTGTTGTGTACGTGGTGACCTTCTTTCAAAAAGGCAATTTGCAGGCTTTCCATTGGGTTGTAACCGGTTCCATGTTTTAGCGAATCTAAGTATTCTTTTTTAAAGTCTTGGTTGATTTTTGTTGAATAGTAATTATCTACAAGATGATGCTTTTCTTTTTCCGTGAATTTCCAACCTAAAACATCATAGAATAAATGCATTTGATTTTTTGCGAGCGCAACCTCTGCTCTTCTTGCTTTGATAAAATCTTCCTCAGTGATGAAATCTGCTCTATAATTAAAATGCTCTTCGTACATTTCATTTAAAGACTTAATGTCTTTTTTGCTAATTGACTCTTCTTTTCTTGATAGATTATTGATTGGGCTAGAGTCGTGGTTACCAGTTCCAATTAGTAATTCATTATCTTTAATAAGTCGGAGGCCAAGCGGTC
>JAZNJP010000106.1:0-3661 GCA_045578125.1 Candidatus Gastranaerophilales bacterium
AAGCGGTCTTAGGAAGACAAACTGGTAAGACAACTCCTTGGCTCACAGAACGACATGGCTACGATCCGACTTTCTTTCCGTGTTTTCTTCTTGGTTTTCGTCCTCATCTGAGATTTCGTCAAGAATTTCTTCGCCTTCTTCTGCGATTTTCTTTGCAAGAGATTTTGCTCTATCTTTAATCATTTCTTCAAGCTCAAGAACGATTTCTTCCGCTTTGATTTGAGTTCTTTCTTCTTTTTGTTTAACAATGGCGTCAATTTCTTCATCATCACGCGCTCTGAGCACTGGAATGCTTAAATTCAAAATAGTTGCATTTTCCGTTGCATCAATTTGAAGATTGAAACTATCTTCATCAATTTCCATATATTTTGCGATACATTCAATCATTTCTTCTTTCATTGATTGAATTGCACGTTCTGAAAAACCAACTCTATCTTGCATTAGAACAGTTTTAAGTCTGTTTATTGCTAAATTTTTAGTTGGGTCAACTTCTTCTTGTTGAATAAAGAAGCTCATAACCTTATTGTATAGTTCCGTAAAAATATCCTTCATTCCATCTTTCATATCTTAACCCTGCGCTTTCTTTTGGAAGAATTTTCTAATTTTTCCTACTAATGTTTTTGGTTGGTCAAGGTCAAGCCAAGGAATGTCTTCGCCAATAATTCTTCTTGCAACATTGAAATACGCTTGCCCTGCAAGAGATTTTTCGTTATTTACAATTGGCTCACCACTATTTGTTGAAGTGATAATACCTGTATCTTCTGGAATTATGCCAATAAGCTCAGCCGATAAAATGCTTACAACATCTTCAACGCTCATCATTTCGTTTGATTTAATCATATTTGGGCGAACACGGTTTACAAGAAGTTTGTATTTTTGAACACCCTCTTTTGATTCCAAAAGCCCGATAATTCTGTCTGCATCGCGCACTGCACTCATTTCAGGTGTTGTAACAATGATAGCTTCGCTAGCTCCTGCAACTGCGTTTTGGAAACCTTGTTCAATACCTGCTGGGCAATCGATTAAAATATAATCAAAGTCGCGTTTAAGGTCTGCGCAAATTTCAAGCAATTGGTCTGCATTAAGCGCAGATTTATCTCTTGTTTGAGCTGCTGCTAACATGCAAAGATTTGGATTTCTCTTATCTTTTACAAGTGCTTGTTTTAACTTGCATCTTTTTTCAACAACGTCAACAATTGTGTAAACAATTCTGTTTTCAAGCCCGAGAAGCAAATCTAGGTTGCGAAGCCCGATGTCTGTATCTATAACAACAATTTTGTTGCCAAGTTTAGCGAGTGCTGTACCAATATTGGCAGATGTTGTGGTTTTGCCTACGCCACCTTTTCCGCTTGTGATAACTATAACTTTTCCTTTACCTTCTGGTAAAGCTTCTTTCTTTGTTTCTTTTTTCGCTTTTTTGGCGGGTTTTTTAGGAGCTTCAACTACCGCCTCAGGGGTTTCCTCGGTTTCTTCAGCTACTTCTTCTTTAGTTTCTTCTGCTTCTTCAGATTCTTCACATTCGCAATGTTCGCCTGCACATTTGCAATCTTCTTCGTTGCACTCGCAATCTTCACATTCGCAATCTGCTTCTTCTTCGCTATGGCAAGAGCATTCGCAATCACAAGTGCATTCTTCGCCATCTTCGTGGCATTTACATTCTTCGCCATCTGCGTGACAAGAACATTCTCCGCCACAAGTGCATTCATGTTTTTCTTCTGGCTTTTCTTGAATATCGTCTTTGTTTTGATTTTCAAAATTTTCAGTCATAGTTATTTCCTTAGTTTAATTTATATAAAATGATACCATCTTCTGTGAGTCTTGCCTCTTCAGGAGTGCAAGTTGTTGATTTTATAATATATGGAATATTAGTTCCATCTGGTCTTCTTGAGTATGTGTCCGCAATTCTTAATTGAACAGCATTTAGTTTAAGAGCTCTGATTTTTGCGTCTCTATTTCCTTTGATGCCAGCGTGAGCGATTGAACCAAGCACGCCCCATACGGTGATATCGCCAGTTGCTTTAATCTCGCTTCCAGGGTGGCAGTCGCCAATAATTACAATATTTCCATCATATTCAATTACTTGACCGCTTCTAAGCGTTTGTGTTACATAAATCGTTTGAGTTGAAGTTGCAACAACTGGTTCATCTGTTGGCGCTTCATAAAAATTGTATGCTTGCCCTTCTGTTTCTTCTTCTGGTGCTTTAGAATACGAAGGCATATCATCTTCAAAATCATAAGCTTTGGCTTCAAGCCTTACAGGTGTTTCTTTTGGAATTTCAGAGAAGATATATTCAATCGCTTCGCTTTGGGCGATTTTTTCTTCTTCAGTTTTTTCTGACATAGCTTCATAAGCAACTTGTGCACTTTGCATAATTGCTTCTTCGATGTTTATGTTTTGAGCCGGTGCAATTTCTTCTTTTATTTCTTCTTGAGAAGTGAAAATTTCTTTTAATTCTTCTTTTACCATTTCTTGAATAGGAGGAATTACTTCTTCTAATTCTTCTTGAGGGAAGTTGCTTGCGACACTAAATTCTTCTTTTGGCTCTTCTTTAACTTCTTCTTTTTTGAATTCTTCAATTTTTGGTGCACTAAATTCAGAGATTGTATCTGCTTCAACTGGGCGAATTTCTCCCATGAAGATACATCTGATGTTTAAGGAATCGCAAATTGATTTCATCTCAGAAGATGTTGTTTCAATGGAGTTTAATTGTGAACCATAGCTTGTAATTAAGCTTTTAATGCTCAAAAGTTGAGATTGGTTTAAAACCATTTCTTTGAATTTTAGGTTTATTCTTTTATCTCTTGCGTTTGGCAATTCTAGTGCCAAAGAAACATTTGTGATTATTTCGCTTGATGTGAAACAACCTGTTAAATCAATCGTGAACATATCGTTTGTGTACATAACTTTCCAACCAATTAACTAGTGTAAATAATAATTCAAGCATATAATAAAAAACTATTAATTACAATTATTTGTATCGAAAAATTAAATATTGTTTAAGTTATGGATTAATCGTTTTAAAAGCTTGAGAAACAAGTTGTAATTGAGTGCTGAAACTTGCGTCAATAACGCCATTATTTGTTGTTACCTTGCAGCTACCTTCTTCAATTTCGTCATTTGAAATTAAGGTTATTTTTACATTTTCGGCTTTTGTTTCAAGAATTTCTGGCATTGTTTCGCGGAATAATTTGACATCTTTTGAGTTGAGTGTAACAGTAATTTTGGAATCCCCTAAATCAATTTCATCAAAAACGCCAAGGACAATATGCTTAAGCACGTCGTTGCCTAATTCAACTTCTTTTTTCATAATTCTTTCTGCGACTTCAACAGAAAGCTCTAAAATATCTTGTGAGATTTTTTCGTACATTACATTTTTATATTCAAGAAATTCTTTGATTGCGGATTTTAGGTTAATAATATCGTCAGCTGCTTCTTGCATGCCAGATTTGTAACCTTCTCTTGAGGCAAGCGCTTTTATATTTTCTGCTTCTTCTTGAGCGCGAGAAACAAGAGTTCTTTCGTCGATTCTTCTGTAGCCTCTTCTCCTGTCTCCTCTTCTTCTTTCGTCTCTTTCTTTGAAGTCAAGAGTTGAAAAATCTTCTTCCGGGATTTCTTGTGCTTGAGCTTCTTTTAGGCTGAGTGAAGTCGGAGGCCAAGCGG
>JAZNJP010000107.1:0-3524 GCA_045578125.1 Candidatus Gastranaerophilales bacterium
AGATTATTTTTCAATGAACTATAACACTCCTAAAATTCTTGTTCTAGTTCTTTTGAAACGCACTCCCCACTAGCTTTAAAGTGTGAATATACAAATTTCCCTGTTCAAAAAAATATATATGGAGACAATCTAAAAAATGAAATTTTTTGAAGTATTCAAAGCCGGAACATACCCACAGGGTAAGTTCACAAAAAAAGAAATCGCTGATATTGCGAAAAATTATGACCCACAATTCTGCGAAGCTCCAATTACTATCGACCACAAACAAAGTGGCCCTGCGTATGGTTGGGTAGATAAAGTTGTAGCAGAAAACGATAAGCTAAAAGTTAGCTTTAAAGACATTCCTGAAGAATTTGAAAAAGAAGTTAAATCAGGAAAGTATAAAAAAGTTTCAGTTGAATTGTACCGAAATTTAGAAGGCAAAGGTGCATACCTTAAAGCCGTATCTTTTTTAGGTGCAGCAACACCTCAAGTGAAAGGTCTTGAACCTATCAAGTTTATGGAATCAGAATCCGACACTTATGAGTTTGATTCAGAAGATGAAGAAGAAAAATTTTCAGAAGAAGATGTTGAAGACCTAAAAAAACAAATTGATGATTTAGCATCTCAAGTTGCTAGTTACAAAGAAAACAACAAGAAACTTGAAACAATTAAATCCTTAAAAGAGAGAATCGCAAACTTAACCGATGAAGTCGCAACCTTTAAAGAAAAAGCTGAAGGTAAAGAAGAAATCGAAAAAGAATTAGAAGCGATTAAACTCTCTATTAAACGCAAAGAATACGATGACTTTATTGAAAAACAAATCGATAAAGGCATTTTAATCCCTGCAAACAAAGACATCGTGCTTTCAGTTTTACAGGAATTAGATAATATTAAAAAGTTTGGCGAAGATTCAGCAGTCGTTTCTGACTTCAAATCTTTTATTGAATCTTTGCCAAAACAAGTTACATTCGACGAGGTTGCTACTAAAGACAAACAGTCGGATGCAAAAAATGATGTTGAAAAATTTGCAAATGCTGATGAAGAATCTCTTGAGATTTTCAGAGAGGCAAAAGCACTTGCAGAAAAAGAAAACATCTCATTTAAAGACGCACTACTAAAATTAAACATTTAAGGAGTTTAAATGGGAAGACTTGAACAATTACGCATAAATGCGTACCTTTCAGAAGTTGCTCGTGGTTACAACAACAATGCTTTTATTGCACAAACATTGTTCCCGACTATCTATTCTGAAAAAGAGAAAATTGATATTTTTGAATTCAACAAAGAAGCTTTTAACCTTTACGATACAGAAAGAGCAATTAGAGCTAATTCAAACGTTATCGCTCCAGAAGGTTTTAAAAAGCACACCACAACTCTTACTGAACACGATTTGTCATACCCTATCGACTATCGTGAAGAGCAAGAGGCTGAAAAAGTGAAACTGCAACTTCACGCAACTAATGTTGTTACTGACGGACTTCAACTAAAACACGAAAAACAATGTGCTGATTTAGTCCAAAACCCTGACAACTATGCAACTGAAAACAAAATCCTACTTTCAGGTTCATCTTGTTTTACTCACGCAGATTCTGACCCTATAAAAGTTATTGAAGATGCGAAAAACGCAGTTTCACAAAAAATTGCACGAGATCCAAACACTATGGTACTCGGACAAGATGCTTGGCAAACTCTTCGCCAACACAAAAAATTAAAAGAATTAATTTCAAACAACCTCAATAAATTAGTCACTCTTGACCTATTGAAAGAGATTTTTGAAGTTGAAAACATCGTTATCGGAAAATCAATATTTGCAAACGCAGAAGGCAAATTTGAACGTATTTGGAAAGACAATATCATTCTTGCGTATGTTCCAAATTTAGGTGCATCAAGAACTGAATACGATCCATCATTTGCTTATACTGTCCGTAAAAAAGATGCGTTGCAAATTGATGAATACACAAAAGAAGGTAACAAAGTTAAATACATTCGTGCAACTGATATTTACACTCCATTTTTGGTCGGTGCAGAAGCAGGGTATTTAATCTCTGGTACTAACGGCTAGGAGGAATGAATGGCTAAATACAAAGTGAAAAATACTTCCATTTTGCACAATGGCAAAGTTTATGCAGAAGGCTCAACTCTTGAACTTTCTGAAAACCAAGCAAAACGTCTTGAAGATTTTGTTGATTTAGTTCCTGAAACTGCAACAAAAACTCCAAGTCAAACCAAACCTCAGACTAATAAAACAAAGTCTGAAACAAAAACCCAAACTAAAACAAAAGCAGAAACTAAAACCGAAACTGTAAAACAAGACGGCGAAGGCTCTGACAATAATGGAGGCTCTGATAATGACAAATAGAAAACATTACAAACCACTATTAATTGAATCAGTAAAAGTTCGTGTTGATGTTGAACAACAAAGATTTATCGGATTTGACGGCAATTACTGTGCTGAAAATAAAAAAGCATTAGGTGTTTGCGATGTTGCAACTGAAAAAGAACAACTCGCTCCTGTTGCCGTATTCGGTATTTTGCTTGTAGAGGCAGGTGGCACAATCGCAGTCGGAGACTCAGTTGCTTCCGATTCTGAAGGTAAAGCCGTCACTACAAGCGATGCTACTGCCGTTAATGGCTACGCTCTAGACTCAGCAACGGCAGGGCAAGTAATAAGAATTGCAAGAGGAATCTAGCAATGTATTGCACGATTGACGATATTGAGAAACACACCTCCTCCCCTACTCTTATCCAGCTCTCTTCTGATGATGGGCAAGAAGCAGTCAATCGTGTTGTTGTCGAAGAGGCAATACTTTATGCTTCTACACTCATCGATGGGTATTTGAGAGGTCGGTACTCTCTGCCTCTTGATACCCATTTTCCTTTGCTACGAATTATTGCAATTGATTTAAGTGTCTATCGTCTGTATTCACGCAGAATGAGAAACGAAATGCCTGAAGTTATAGAAACGGCATATAAAAGTGCAATCGCTACTCTAAGAGATATTCAAAAAGGTGTAATATCCCTGCAAAGCGAAAACGATACCCTAGAAACTTCTGCATTCTCGCCTGATGAATATAGGACAAACAAGACAATTCTAGATAGGTTATTTGGGAAACAAAGATTAAGTGAGTATTGATTCTATTGAAAAAGAGATTATTCAAAAACTTAAAGTTGAATTCCCTGATGTTTTGGTTCAGGGTTTCCCCGATAAGCCTGCCGAATTTCTACTTTTACATTCCATCGGTGCAATTCTTGTGCATTATCAGGGAAGCAATTATTCAAGCTCAAATGCTCTTGCTTTCGTAACTCAAGAAAACAAAAAAGAATTCTCAATCACGATAGTCACAAGAAACCTCCGTTCACATAACGGAGCATACGAATTTTTAGATAGAGTCAAACAAACTCTAACAGGATTCAAAATAGATGGATGCACTCCTCTTACCCCAACAAAAGATTTTTTCATCTCTGAAAACACAGGGATTTGGCAATACGGGATTAATTTTTCCCTAACCACTCAAAACGTACAAGACTTAGAAATTTAACAT
>JAZNJP010000108.1:0-4714 GCA_045578125.1 Candidatus Gastranaerophilales bacterium
AAATTAAAACTGAAACAAAAAAAAGAAAAGGGAAACAGGAAAAAGAAGAAAGTTTTATTGAGAAATTTTTAAATAACAAGAAATACAAAAAAGCACAAGATTTTAAAATCGATGGTGAAAACATAGATACAATTGTTGAAATTACAGGAAAAGAGGCAACAGAAGGAATAACTAAAAAAATCAATATCTTACACAGCGAACCTTGCCCAAAATGCGAAGGAAGAAAATTCGCAAACGGTTCTAAATGCACAAATTGTGGTGGCACTGGCGAAAAAAGCATACACAAAAAAATAACAATAACGATTCCAAAAAATGTGAAATCTGGAAGCAAGATAAAAATTAAAGGCGAAGGTAAGCTTGGGAAATTTGGCGGAAAAACTGGGGATTTAATTCTCACCATTAAAGTTATTCAAAAAAACATTTTTAAATACGAAGGCGGAATTGCAATTTTGGAAGTTCCAATTACACCTTATGAAGCATTACTTGGCGCAAGCATCACAATCCCAACCCCTGTTGGAAACACAACAATTAAAATCCCACCACAGACCAATTCTGGGGATAAATTCAAAATTCTAAACTCTGGAGTATCCCAAGGAAACACAGGGAAAAGAAGTGAACTTCTTGTAATTGCAAAAATATGTAGCCCACAAAAACCAAGCATAGAAACAATTAAAAAATATAAAGAATTAAAAGAATTAGATACAGAAGATGTAAGAGGAGAACTCTTTGAATAATAGTATTAAAAAAGCACATATTGTTGAAATTTTTAATTCGATTCAAGGAGAAGGATTATTTGTGGGCGAAATGCAAACATTTGTTCGTTTTTCTGGGTGCAATTTGCATTGCAAATATTGCGACACAAACCATTCAAAAAATATCGCAAAAGAAATGTCAGTTAAAGATTTAGCACGCAAACTTCAAGAAAAAAAAGCAAAAATCATCTCGCTAACAGGTGGAGAGCCACTTTTGCATTATGATTTTATAAGCGAGCTATGCGATGAGTTCAAAGGAAATTACTATCTAGAAACAAATGGAACACTAGTTGACAAACTAACAAAAATTATAGATAAAATTGACACGGTTGCAATGGATATTAAACTCAAAAGCGCAACAGGGGAAGAAAACAACTTTGAAAAAAATCTCGACTTTGCAAATATTGCAAAAAATGCAAAAACATTTTTTATAAAAATTGTGTTTGATAAAAATATAACAGAAGATGAAATTGAAAACTGCATAAAAATTGCAAAAAATAACAAAACACAAATTATACTTCAACCCAAAATGCCACTGGGGCAAAACTTTGAACCAGATGTTGTATTCAATAAATTTTATGAAAAATATGAGTTTGTAAGATTAATCCCACAAACTCACAAGTTTTTAAATATAAGATAAAAGTTTTTAGAACTTTAAAAGCACTTTTATAACTTCTTTTTTCTTATTTAATTCAAAACCTTCAAGTGCTTTATCAAAAGGCAAAATGTGCGAAATTAAAGGCTTTACATTAATCTTGCCTGTTTCAAACAACCTCATCGCAGGAGCAAATAAACCACAACGAGAACCCACTATTGTAATTTCATTTACAACAACTGAAGCTAAATTCAAGCCTTCATCGGCAGCAATTGTGCTTTTTAAAACCAAAGTTCCACGAGGTTTTACAAGGGATAAAGATGTTTCAAATCCACCTTTTGAACCAGTTGCTTCAATTGCAATATCAAAACTCATTTTATCTTCATTTGAAATTTCCGCAAGAAGCTTTGTCTTAGAGCCCATTTTTGAAGATAGCGAAAGTTTTTCTTCGTGTTTTCCAATATGCACAAAATCAATGTTATAAGCATTTAAAATAAGCGCAATGGATAAACCTAATTTACCGTCACCTAAAAGCGCAACTTTGTGTCGTGGTTCAATTTTTACTTGTTCTAAAATTTCAAGTGCAGCAGCAATTGGTTCAATAAAAACAATTTCCTCATCAGAAATACTATCTGGAACAAGCAAAATATTTTCTTTAGGTAACGTAAAATATTCGCAGAAACAGCCATCTTTATTGAATATTCCAAGTGTTTGCCTGTTTGGACAATGCCTTTGAAGACCTTGAGCGCAATAAGAACAATTATTGCAAGCAAGGTTAATTTCGCCAACAACACGTTTTCCAATTAGCTCTTTATCGCCATCGACCACTGTGCCCACGAATTCATGACCCAAAACGCCATTGTAGCCCATATAGCCTTTTGTTATTTCATAATCAGTGTTGCAAATTCCAACCATAGAGGTTTTAACCAACACTTCGCCCTCTTTAATTTCAGGGATTGGGTAGTCATTATGAAATTTTAATTCGTTTTCAAAAACAAGTGCTTTCATTTTATCTCCTAAATTGTTATTGCACCTTTGTTTGCACTTGCAACAGTTTTAGCATATTTTGCAAGATAACCTTTTAAAATTTTTGGTTCAGGGGCAGTGAAGTTTGCCTTTCTTCTTGCAATCTCCTCGTCAGAAACAGCTAAGTGCAATGTTCTTTTGTTGATGTCAATTTCAATTTTATCGCCATCTTGAACAAGACCAATAAGCCCACCCATAGAAGCTTCTGGGCAAATATGCCCAATACACAAACCACGCGTTCCACCAGAGAATCTGCCGTCTGTAATAAGTGCCACTTGTTTACCTAAACCCTTGCCAACAATCAAAGATGTTGGGGCTAACATTTCGCGCATTCCAGGCCCACCTTTTGGCCCTTCATATCGAATAACAACAACGTCACCTGCAACAACAACATCATCTTCAATAGCTTTCATTGCTTCTTCTTCAGATTCATAAACCTTGGCAACGCCTGTAAATTCAAAACATTCTTTATCAACACCGCTCATCTTAACAACGGCACCATCTTCAGCCAAATTACCATATAAAACAGCAAGCCCAGCATTAGAAGTTACAGGGTTATCAAGCGGCTTAATAACATTTGAATTTACCCAAGCACCTTCAACAAGCTCTGAAATCTTATAGCCAGAAACAGTAGTACAATCTTTAAATTCTGGAGTGTGACCAAAAAGATTTTTTTCAGCACCCAAAACACCGCCAGCTTTTGCAAAATCAGACATAGTAAGAGTTGAAGATGGGTCAAGTTTAATAATTTGCGGAATTTTGAAACTTAATTCTTCAAAATCTTTAAGTGAAATATCAATTCCAGCCGTGCTTGCAATTGCAAGAAGGTGAAGAATTGAATTTGTTGAACCGCCGAGCGCTAAATCCATAATTATTGCGTTTCTAAGTGAATCACGAGTAATGATTTGACTTGGGGTAACATTATTTCGAACAAGCTCCATAATTGCAAGACCTGAATCAAAAGCTATTCTTTTCTTTTTAGCGCTGACTGCATTAGCTGCAGCGCAATCAGGCAAACTCATACCCATAACTTCAGTTAAGCAAGCCATTGTGTTTGCAGTGTATAAGCCTTGGCAAGAACCAGCAGAAGGGCAGCAATTTTGTTCAAATTCATATAATCTTTCTTCTGTAATTTCGCCAGCTCTTAATTTGCCAATTGCTTCAAAAGAGCCTCTAATGAATGTTAAATTATCAACGTCTTTGCAAAAACCATCAACGGAAGGACCCGCAGTTACAACAATTGTTGGAATATCAAGACGAAGGGCGGCAATTAGCATACCTGGAGTGATTTTATCGCAATTAGTTAAAAGCACAAGCCCGTCTAATTGGTGAGCAGATGCAACAGATTCAACACAGTCTGCAATTAAATCTCTACTTGGAAGAGAATAACGCATTCCATCATGACCCATCGCAATACCATCACACACAGCAGGAACGCCAAAAATAAAACTTTGGCCACCACCAGAGTGAATACCCTTTTCAATTTGACGCTCTAAATCACGCATATTAACATGACCTGGAACAAGGTCTGAAAAAGAGCTTGCAATACCAATAAAAGGCCTTGTCATTGCTTTTGAGCTAACGCCATCAGCATATAACAATGCCCTGTGCGGAGCTTTGTTTATCCCTTTTTTAATGTTGTCACTTTTCATTTTTTTATCCTTTATTTAACTATTTTTACTTTTACATAAATCGGAAATCGAGCACATAGTGCACATTGGTTTTTTGGGTTTACAAATGTTTTGACCATGAGTTACAAGCAATGTATTAAAATCTGTCCAAAATTCTATAGGCAAAATTTCTCTTAATTTCATCTCCGTTTCATCGGGCGTTTTAGTGTTTAAAAAACCAAGCCTATTGCAAATTCTATGCACATGTACATCAACGCAAATTGCAGGCAAATTAAAACCTTTTGCAAGCACAAGGTTGGCGGTTTTTCTTCCAACACCTTTGAATTTCACAAGCTCATCTATGGTGTTTGGAACTTTTGAATTATATTTTTCACATAATATTTTTGAAAGTTCAATAATTTGCTCCGCTTTATTTTTATAAAAACCAACAGGATAAATCGCTTTTGCTAAAGTTTCAACATCTACAGATAAAAAATCAACAGGTTTTGTTCCTATCTGCAACATTCTTAAAGAACAAGGGTATGTGGTTTTATCATTTGTTCTAAGACTAAGTCGGAGGCCAAGCGGTCTTAGGAAGACAAACTGGTAAGACAACTCCTTGGCTCACAGAACGACATGGCTACGATCCGACTTAAATCAACAGGTTTTGTTCCTATCTGCAACATTCTTAAAGAACAAGGGTATGTGGTTTTATCATTTGTTCTAAGACT
>JAZNJP010000109.1:0-3105 GCA_045578125.1 Candidatus Gastranaerophilales bacterium
TGAAGGAAAAATTACTTGGGAGCCTATCAATTGGTTTAAGGCAACAGCAAGCTATACGTACACTCATTCTGAAGATAAAACAACAGGAGCAAGTTTACCTGGGTGTCCTGAAAACTCTTTTAAAACTATTCTTTATTGGACACCAAACGATGTTGTTAATTTCTTTGCGGGTCTTGAGGCAAATTCAGGAAGATATATGACAACAGCTGTTAATTCTGATAAAACCGATAGTTATGTTGATGTAAAACTTGGCACAAAAATTAGGTTATATAAAAATGATTATTCCGAAATTTCACTTAATGGTGTAATTTATAACCTTCTAGATCAAGATATTTCGATGTATAAACAAAATGGAATTTCGTATTATGTGCCAGGAATCCACTTCAGATTAGGGCTCGGAATGGAATTCACTTTGCCTGAGCGCAAACAAAAAGATGATTTATGATATAGTTGATTTATGGCAAGTAAGAAAAAGATATTGATTATTTTTATATTATTTCTAGGGCTTGTTTTATCCTTGTATCTTGCAATGTTTGCTGGATACAAGGATTTTGGCATTAATTTGTTTGCAAGAGCGTTTAATTTAGGTTCTGATACAGATGGTATGATATTATCTATTTTGAGATACCCTCGCGCGCTAAAAGCTTTTATTGCGGGTGTTTCTTTAGCTCTTGCAGGAATGTTTATGCAGGCTGTTTCTAAAAACCCGCTTGCAGAACCATATATTACTGGCATTTCATCTGGTGCAGGGCTTGGAATTGTTCTTTCAATTTTATTTTTTAATTCTGCTAGTTACGCATTTTTTGGTTTTTTAGGTGCATTGATATCATCTACTTTAGTTATTCTTTTTTCTGGTTTGAGCCGCTTCTCGATTGCAAAGCTAATTTTGATTGGACTTTCGGTAAACATCTTTGTCAGTTCGTTAATTTCTTTGATAATTCTTGTTAATCCTAATAAATCTTATTCAATGATGTTAATTTTATCTGGTGGAGTTACGAATAATGAATTGGTATCAAATTGCGCTTTAGTCATTATTTTTATTTTACTTCTTCTTTTTGCACTTTTTCTCACTCCTAAACTTAACTATTTTAGGCTTGATAGTGAACTATTGACTGCAAATATGCAAAATAAGAATTTTTATACAGTGCCAATTATTATTCTGGCTTCATTCTTTACTTCTCTTAGTGTTTTTTCTGCTGGAATTTTAGGTTTTGTTGGCATTATTTCGCCACAAATTTCAAAAATGCTTTTTGGTCAAGATTATAGGTGGCTTTTTGTGTCCAATGTTTTTATTGGCTCTAGCCTAATATTGTTTGCGGATTTTGTTGCAAGGACGGTAATTTATCCTATTCAAGTGCCCCTTGGGCTTGTTGTTGCTTTTATTGGCGCACCAATTTTTGTTTATTTTTTAACAAGAAAAGGGGAATTTTTAAATGATTAAATTAGAAAATATCTCTCTTAATCTTAATAATAATTTGACCATATTTGATAATGCAAATATTTGCATTCCTCAAAATAAAATTACGGTTTTGGTTGGGCTTAATGGCGTTGGGAAAACCACTTTGCTCAAAATAATAGCAGGTATTCTTAAGCCTCAAAGCGGTAAACTTATAAAAAAATCAAAAGAGCTTTTTTATCTTCCCCAAAGAATTAAATACCCTAAAGGCATTACGCTTTATGATTACATTGAATCTTCTTTTTATAAAAAAGGTTGGAAGTGGTTTTTGAATACCCAAGAAAAACAAAAAATTGATGAAGCTCTTGAACTTCTTGAAATCACTGACAAGAAAAATACCTTAATTGATAATTTGAGTTCTGGTGAATTGCAAAAAGCAAATATAGCACTTGGACTTGTCTCCGATGCCGACACACTTCTTTTAGATGAACCCACATCTAATATGGATTTAATTAATCAAATTAAAGTTTTAGATATTTTAAAAAAGCTCACAATGAAGGGAATAACTTGCGTTGTTGTTCTTCATGATATTAATCTCAGTGCAAGTTATGGCGATTATTTTATTGGGCTTACAAAGTCTAATGATGTTATTGTGAAAAATCGGTCAGAATTTTTTACTCCTGAAATTTTAAATAAAATTTATGGGATTGATTTTAAGGTGATAAATAGTGATAAAGACTTCCATATTCAGATTTTTAATTAGTTTTTTTGTGCTTATTCTTGCCTCGCCTGTGTTTGCAAAAACATATGTAAGCCTTACTCCTGTTGCAACTGAAATTATTTACTCTCTTGGTGCTGATGATAAGCTCCTAGGTGTATCATCTGCCTGTGATTATCCTGTTGGTGTTAAAAATAAACAAATAATTGGTGATACATATTTTGTTAATATGGACTATATTGTGCGCACTAAACCTGATTATATGTTTGCTATGCAGTCTGCAAAACCAATGCTTGGCGAGCTTTCGCTTACAAAAACGGAACCAATTTATTTTGAATTTTCAAAAATCGACGACATATATTCTGCAATATTTAAAATCGCAAATTTAATAGATAAAAATAAAGAAGCAAAAATTTTAGTTAATCAAATTAAGTCAAAAATTGCAAAATACAAAACTAATAAACCAAAAAATATCCTCTATGTTGTGCAAACTGCGCCATTAATTACTATTGGCAAAGAAAGTTTTATAACTGATGTTATCCGACAATCTGGTCATAAATCTTTAACTTCCGATATTGTACATTATTATCCTGCAATTTCTCTTGAATATGTCCTTAAAACGCCTCCAGATGTTATTATTATCTGCTTTGGTCGTGAAACAGATGAAATGAGAAAACTTTTTCCAAATTCTGAATTTATTTATTTAACTAAAGACCAAAGAGACCTTATAAATCGCCCTGCGCCAAGGGTTTGGCAAGCTGTTAAATTTTTTGCTGAAATTTAATTGCTAAATTTTAAAATTTTTTCTATAATGATTTTGCATTATCGCATAGAAAATAGGAGCAGTTATGGAATTAAAAGGATCTAAAACAGAAAAGAATTTGTGGGAAGCATTTGCGGGGGAATCTCAGGCAAGAAATAAGTATACTTATTTTGCATCTGTGGCAAAGAAAGCGGGGTATGAGCAGATTGCTGCGTTATTCCTTCAGAC
>JAZNJP010000110.1:0-3765 GCA_045578125.1 Candidatus Gastranaerophilales bacterium
CAGCTTTTTTTGCAGCTTTTTTTGCAGCAACTTCTGAGAAAAATCCACCTTTTTCAGCAGCTTTAGCTGCTGCTTTAGTTGCTTTAGCTGCTGCTTTTTCAGCTTTTTTTGCTGTTTTTACCATAGTTCCAACTGCATCAAATTCACTTTTGATTTTTGTGTTGTTAGAAACAAAGTCTGCAATTCTTTGGCTTAATTTGCCTTCGCCTTTGAATAAATTTTTCACGTTTTGAAAAGTTCTTTGATCAAGTTTAGTAAGGTGTTCGCTTCCTAAACCTTTTACTTTTTTATTATTTCTAAATAATTTAAAAATTGGTAAACCATCAAATAAAAGAGAACCACTTACTGCGTCTTTTGTTGCTGTTGTAAATGTATCAGGAGCTTGCGCAATAGCTTCACCACCAACATATTTAACAAGTTTTTGAACATCACTTTTATTAACTTGTGTATTTGCAACTGCTTGACCTACGTAAGTTGTATCTATACCTTTTACCATATAAAATTGCCCTAATCCTTTTCTACACATGTATATAAAGTATTTTTAGAGGTGCAAATTTACTCTTTTTATAACTTTTGTAAACTTTGTAAACAAAAGCTTTAAATTCTTTGTAATATACAACTTTAAGAGGATATCGAGTCTTTTTAAAATTGCTATAATCCATACTTAGGAGGCTCTGTGTTTAATATTCTTTAATCTGTGGAAGAGTATGAAATATCCGAAGTCTTATCGAGAATGTAAGAGAGGTAATATGAAAAATCTTTGTTTATTACTTGCGTGTTTGACATTTGTGTCAGTAATGCCATCTTATGCGATGAAAATTATTGTAAATAATGAAAATGATAGAATAGTTTATTCACGTTCTTCTTTTCCACATGATGAAGTAAGTTTTTCTGATGAAGAAGTTGAACAAGTAAAAGTTAAAAACTCTTATTATAAGAGTTCTTCTCAAAATCCAGAATATTATGAGTATCAATTGAGATTATTAGGCAATGACTTTAGAAAAGAGCTTGCAGGTACAAAATGGAATCTTGTTGATGATGTTGAGAATGTTCCTGTTGCAAGTGAGGTTGAGCCTCAATTGACTGAATATCAAATGAATTTAGAACGTTTGAAACGTGGTTCACGCGAAGCTGCTGATTATTATATGGTTGATATGATGAAAGACCCTAATAATCTTGTTCCTTCTGGTTATTTAGAATAATTTTTAAGATATAAAACTTTTATCCCCAACTTGCTCTTTTATGGTAAAATTAGAGCAGATTGGGGATATTTATGAAGCTTAGTTTAAGTGAGATAGTTAACGCTTGCGGAGCAAAATTTATAAAGGGTGTTGAAAGTCAAGATATGTTTGGTTTTTCAACCGATACAAGAACCATTAAAAAAGGTGAAATTTATATTCCTTTAAAAGGTGAAACTTTTGATGGTGAAAATTTTATTGAAAATGCGCTAAAGGCTGGCGCAAATGGTTATTTCACTTCTGATTCTAGAAAAATATTTGATACTGCTGAGTTTGCGCTTTTAGTTGATGATACAAAAGAAGCATATTTAAAACTTGCGAATTATTACAAGACAAAAATAAATCCTTATACAATCGCAATTACAGGTAGTAGCGGAAAAACAACTGTTAAAGAGATGATGTATAGCGTTTTTAAAAACGCGGATAAAACAGTAAAATCGATTTTAAACCATAACAATGAAATTGGTTTGTGCCAAACGCTTGGTTCTCTTGAAGAAGGAACTAAATATTTAATTGTTGAAATGGGTATGCGTGGTTTGGGTGAAATAGAACTTTTATCTAAATATGCACAGCCTGATATTGCTGTCATTGTTAATGCGGGAAGTGCTCATATAGGCAGACTTGGCTCACTTTTAAATATTGCAAAAGCAAAGTTTGAAATCGCAAAATATTTACACCCACAAGGTATTTTAATTGCGCACGATAATCCACTTATACAACAAGTTAATGATTACAAACATAAAACTTTTTATTTTAGTTTGGAAGATGAAAATCTTAGAATTACAGCTATGACGTCTGATAGTTGTGAATTCATATACAAAGGCGAAACATACAAACTTAATGTAAGCGGAGAACACAATGTTCAAAATGCCTTAAGTGTAATTGAAGCAGGACTTTTTGCGGGCTTAAAACCTGAAATTATAGCAAAAGGGTTAGAAGAATTTTCACCTATTGAAAAAAGATGGGATATAGAAGAAATTTCTGGATTTAAAGTTATTAATGACAGCTACAATTCAAATCCAGAATCGGTTAAAGCTGCACTAAAAACTTTCTTGTCTTTCACTCCAAATCCAAAATCAGTTGTTCTTGGCGATATGGGTGAGCTTGGTTTAAACGAAGAAGAATATCACACTCAAACAGGTGAATTTCTAGATGATTTTGAATGTGATTGGGTTCTAACAATAGGGGAGCTTGCAAAATACATTCAACCAAAAAAATTGAAAACAAAACATTTTGAAACAAAAGAAGAACTTGCTAATTTTATAAAAACAGAGCTTCCAAAAGGTTCTAATATCTTATTGAAAGCTTCAAGATTTATGAAATTTGAGCAAATTATTGAGGAGCTTAAAAAATAATGGGATTTAATAGACTTATAATTGTATCTTTACTAGTAGCGTTTGTTTTAACGTTACTTTTAGGTGTGGTTTACATCGAATTTTTAAAGAAAAAAATGTACACACAATACATTTTGGAAGATGCACCAGAAAACCATGCAAAAAAAGCAGGAACTCCAACAACAGGTGGTGTATTTATTGTTGTTTCGGTGATTTTGGCCTCACTTGCTACGTTAACAATGAATCAAAGCTTAACAACATCAGCATTAATCGTATTAATGACTTTCTTATTCTTTATGCTTGCTGGTTTAAAGGATGATTTAGGCAAGATTAAAGAAAAACAAAATAAAGGTGGTTTGACGCCAAGAAATAAGTTATTTTTCCAAATTGCAATTGCACTATTACCATCACTATATATGACTTTAACAGGTCAAACTTTCTTAAGTTTAGGTCATTTTAGTTTTGATATTCAGTATTTATATCCATTTTTTGCAATTTTCTTTATGACGGGAGTATCTAACGCTGTAAATTTAACAGATGGCTTAGACGGCTTAGCTAGTGCGAATACAGCTGTTGCAATGGCTGCTTGCACAGTATTTTGTGTGATGACAGGGCAAACTGATTTAGCAATTATTTCAGCTGCAACAATGGGGGCAGTAATTGGATTTTTACACTTTAATAAATTCCCTGCAAAGGTATTTATGGGTGATACAGGTTCATTAGCATTAGGTGGTTTACTTGCAACAATTGCTGTTATGGGTAAGTTTGAATTATGGATTTTATTAATTGGTTTTGTTTTCTTCTGTGAAACAATGTCTGTAATATTACAAGTTACAAGCTTTAAATTGACAGGAAAAAGAATTTTTAAAATGAGTCCAATTCACCACCATTTTGAATTGTGTGGTTGGAGTGAAAACAAAATTGTTATTGTCTTTTCATTGGTTAGTTTGATGTTTTGTTCACTAGCTGTATGGTTATTTAATCTTTTATGGTAGGTAGTTATGAAGAGAAAATGGCTTGATAAAAAAGTTTTAATATTAGGTTTATCTAAAAGCGGTTGTGCTGCTGCAAGATACCTTTCTGATAAAGGTGCGGATTGTTTTATAACAGAGTTTAAACCGTTGCAAGATAAAGATAGAGAGCTTGTTTGTGAACTTGAAAAAGAAGGTATTAAAGTTGAAACAGGTGGGCAT
>JAZNJP010000111.1:0-8969 GCA_045578125.1 Candidatus Gastranaerophilales bacterium
CCTGAGAATAAAAAATTCTCAATTCATAAACCTTGCCATATGTCACAAAAAGAATTTTTAGCACTTGAAGAAATCCTTAAAAAAAGAGGAAATTATATAAGTGCATACGGCAACAAAAATTTCAGATGCTGTGGGTTGGGGGGAACATTCTTTATGAAACACCCTCTTGTTGCGCTTGAATTATGCCTTAGGAATGCACAAAAATTTATTGACCTAAAAGTTGATTACATACTCTCGCCTTGTCCTGTTTGTACTTTAAGTTTAAGGTTTGGAATGTGGTATAAAAAATACATTAAACGCACGCAGCACAATATTAAAATCAAGCAATATTAACTATTTTTTGCACTGCGCTTTTTCTTTAAGTGATTTTTTACCCATAAGCTTTCTTGTAAAACCTGAAATTTTATTTTCTTTTGAGTAGTAATCTTCAAGCTCTTGCTTATTCATCTTCTTAATAGGAGTGCCTGTGAGAAGCCTGATGGCAGATTCATTTGTAAATTCGGTAAGAGCTGTAATACCTGTTGCCGCAAGAAGATTTGAGTTGAATGCCGAACCAAACATTCCCATATAAGCATCGATAAATACTCTATTTGAGAAGTAGTTAATAATTCTGTGTAAAATTCTTTGGTTTGTAACTTCTTTAACACGAGGAGTAACTTCGCCTTTTGATTGAATAAGTTCTTCGTTTCTGTAATCCACAACCGAGAAATAACTTGGAATTAAAGTATTAAAGAACACGAATTTTTTAATAAGTTCTCTATTGTCTAACATTGAAGTGTTGATATCAAAACCGTTATCAACCATGCCATTTATATATTTTTTAAGCTCGCCAGAAACATCTGCGCCACTTTTTTCAAGTTTGGTTATTTTTTTACTTAATTTGTTAATTATTTCAACAACCGCTTTTTGGTCTTCAGGTGATTTATACGAATTCAAAGGAGAAACTTTTTTACCTATTGAAGAAGCAACACCTTCACCTGCTTTGAACGGTTTTACAACAATTGCGCCGAGTCCACTTATAATATTTGAAATTTTACCAAATGGAGTATCAGAAGATTTTAAAACATAAGTTGCGCCATCACTTGCGAGATTTGCCTTAGAGGCATCTTCTAAAATATCAGCAAATTTTCCTTTGTCTGCGTGTCGTAATTCTTTTAGCACTTTATCAAAGTCCGCTTTGTTAACTTCGACATCGCGAATTTTAAATTTATCCATACTTTTGGAAATATTATCTGAAATATTTGCAAAGAATTTTCCTGCTGATTTAGAATATTTTGTGATTAAACCTTTGCCAAGTCCGATTGCGAACAAGGCAGCAATTGCACCAAAAACAACCTTAACAGGGTTTGCGCCTTCTTTTTCTTTTGCGCCCAATTCAGATTTTACAACTTCAGTTTCTTTTGGTTTTTCTTCTTTGGTTTGAAGTTTTTCTGGCTCGTTCTTGTGCAGTTCATTATATTTTGCAATAGCTTCTTCTTTAGAAAGAGGTTTTAAAGATTTACCAGAAGCAAGCCTTGAAACAACTTCAATAAACAAAGTTGTAATCATCAAATTAGCGATGGCTGCTGTTTTGTTTGAGTTTGTAAATCTTGAAAGTGCGCCCATTGTTGCAAAAGAAGCAAGTGCTTTTATTACACCCCTAGTTGCTTCATACTTAAATCTATCTTTTTCGGATTTTTCAGCCTTTTTGCGGTCATCATCGTGGAAGCGGCTAATGTTGTAGAAATCTCTCGCTGAAAAAGCGCCAGAAACAAAGGAAGTGGCGAGTGCGTTTAAGGCTCTTTCAGATTGTGTCGAATAACTCCCGTGGCTTCCGCCAGAAAGTTTCACATAAAAATCTCTTAAAACATCTTGAGATTTACCAGAATCTGTGGCTGTAGATATTTTATCACTAATACCATGTAGCGAAGAAATAACTTTCTCCGCTCTCACTTGTTCTCGTCTATTTGATAAAAATTTTGTATTTTTTAGATTATTTAGCCATGATGTATTTTGGAAGGATTTATTTTTTTGAAGAGAATCAATAATTGCATTTGGTAAATCTTTTGTAAGACCTGGATATATAGGGTAGAAGGCTTTTTTAACCAATTTAACAATAATCGGAGAATCTGTAAAAAGAATTTCGTCTCCACTTATTTTGAAATCGGAATCCAATTTGATATCTTTAGCAAGCTTTTTAGCGCTATCAATAACTTCGGAAACTCTGCCATCAAAAATTTTATCCGCATTTTTGATTTTCGCAGAACTAAAATCAAGCTTGTGCACATCTTTCACAAATGTTTTTTCAAAAACGTCTTTAGCCACCTTAGTAAATCTATCAAAGCGACCATTAAAGCTTTGATTATATTTAGGGGATAAAATATTTGACCTTACATTTGTTGTTGCAGGAGCTTCTGGCTTTGCACTATAAAATTGTGAATTTATTTTTGCCACTTCTTCAAACTAAAATAATTAGCCTTCCTATATATTTTAAAACATAAGAAGAAAAATAATTGCTTATGATCTGGAAATCTTTATCTTTCTTAATGTTTTTGTAAATCCCCATAAAATAAGGTATTCTGTAAATATGGTTGAAAAAAATGCAAAGATTACAGTAGTTGATGATGATGTTTTGGTAACAAAAACATTAAAAAATTTACTCATGCTCGAAGGTTACGAGCATGTCGAAGCATTTAACCACCCACAAGAAGCTTTAGAATATTTAAAGCTTGAAGAACAAGATTTAATTATTTCTGATTTCATTATGCCCGATATGAATGGGATTGAATTTTTAAAAGAAGCTCAAGAAATACAAAAAGAATGCACTCAAATTCTGCTCACAGGTTATGCGGATAAAGAAAATGCCATTCGTGCAATTAACGAAACAGGTATTTTCAAATACATCGAAAAACCTTGGCAAAACAAAGATTTAATTTTAAATATCAAAAATGGAGTTGAGCGCACAAAGCTAAAAAAACAGTTAAAAGAGAAGATTACTGAACTTGAAGCAGCAAACGTTGAGCTTGAAAATTATTCGAAAAATTTAGAAAGTATGGTTGAAGAAAAAACAAAAGAAATTATTGAAACAACCACAAAACTAAAAACTATTTTTGATAATTGTGCAGATGGCATTGTAATTTTTGATAAAAACTACAAAATTTTAACCATAAACCCAATGACAACAGAACTTTTTGGGCTTAGTGAAGATTTAATTTTAGGTAAAAACTTTTTTGAGCTTGTGATTAACGAAAAAAATCAAAAAGTTTTTGAAATTTTAAAAGAAAACAAATATCCATATCTCAGAAATTTTAGCTTAATAAACTATAAAGACGAAAAGAAAATTCCAATAGAATTAAGTCTTTCGCCAGTGTTTAATGAAACTCATAATTTCTATATCGCAGTCATCCATAACGTTACCTTACAAAAGGAAAATGAACGACTAAGAGACGATTTTATGGCAACACTCACGCACGATTTGAGAACTCCGCTTCAAGCAGCAATTAGCGGTTTAGAATTTATTTTAAACAAAAGCTTAGGAGAAACCACCGAAGAGCAAAATTTATTCCTTAAAACTATGAAAGAAAGTAATGAAGATATGCTCGGGCTTGTGAATGCCTTGCTTGAAGTTTACAGATATGAAAGCGGCAAACTTTTCTTATGCAAAACCCAATTTTGCATAAATACTTTAATTAAAAAATGCGCAAAAGAACTTGAAATTCTTTTCGAAGGAAGAAAAGTTGTTTTCAATTTTGAAGATGAGGAGTTTGTAATAAACGCCGATGTCAATGAAATTAGAAGAGTGCTCACAAATCTAATTTCAAATGCACTCAAACATAGCGAATGCGCAGATGAAATTATTATTTCAACCTACAAAAAAGATAAAAGCGCATTTGTAAATGTAAAAGATAATGGAATTGGCTTAAGCAAGCAAGACGCAGATAATTTATTCAAAAGATTTTCTCAAGGAACTGCGCGCAAAAAAAATTGCTCAACAGGGCTTGGCTTATATCTTTCAAGACAAATTATCGAAGCACATAATGGCAGAATTTGGGTTAATTCAGAAGAAGGAAAAGGTTCGGAATTTATTTTTGAACTCAAAGGCACAATAGTAGAAAATAGGACTTTAATATAATGGAAAAGGTAAAAATTTTATTAATCGAAGATCACGTTATGACAAGACTTGGAACTGCAATGGTCATCAAGCAGGTTGAAAATTTTGAACTTGTGGCAGAAGCAGGAGACGGCGAAACTGGCGTTAATCTTGCAAGAAAATTTTTACCTGATGTTATTTTAATGGATATTGGACTTCCAAAACTCGATGGAATTGAGGCAACCAAAAAGCTTAAACAAGAATTAAATATTGGCTCGGGAATTTTAATGTTCACATCTCGAGATAACAGGGATGATGTATTTTCTGCACTGAAAGCAGGGGCGGATGGTTATATCATGAAAGGCTCAAACCCTGAAACATTAATTAACGCGATTAATGCAATTGGAAGTGGCGCAAGTTGGCTTGACCCGCAAATTGCAAGGCTAGTTCTATCTTCAATTCAAGAAGATGAAGAAAAAGAAATACACCAAGAAGAAGAAACAAAAGTCCAAGACAAAAAAGAAAATAATAAATATGGACTTACCCGCCGTGAACTTGAAGTTTTATCTTTAATTGTTGAAGGTCTTTCTAACCCTGAAATTTCAGAAAGACTTGTTGTTTCTCTTGCAACAACAAAAGCGCATGTCCATAGCATTTTGCAAAAATTATACATTCAAGGAAGAGCAAAAGCCGCAGTTTTTGCAGTGCAAGAAGGTCTTGTATAATACTTGAAAAAATTACCCCAATCATTAAATAATATTTAAACCTTTTATATGAGCGAAAAATAAGCAATAGAGGGTAAAATGAATATGGTTAATTGCAATTTGGGGTAGTTTTGTATAACATCATCAATCCTGTAAACATTACATACAGAAATTTGCCTACGATTAAACCTAAAAAAGAAGAGGCAAAAGCAACTGAAGAAAAAGCACAAGAGAGTGTTCATTCAAACCTGCCCAAAACTCAGGATTCACTTGAAGAAAGAGGGAAGAGAAGAGAGTTTCCAAACGGAAACGCTGTTGCGATTGACTATGCCAAAAATAAAATAAACATATCTCAAATATTAACCGATTTCAGAAGCACGATATCTGCAATTGCCACCCCGCCAAAAATCACTGAAGAGATTGAGGGATACCTGAAAATTATCGATACAGAAAGTTCTAAAGAAACACCAAATAAAGATATAATTAGAACAAACCTCAAATACGCTTCACAAATTGCAGACCAATACATCTCAAAAACGCTCGAAAAAGAGTCAAAAGTTGTTGAAAACTGGATTGACGCTTTGTTTTTACAAAGAATAGTTTACAGAGCAAACCCTGAAGATGTAAACGAAACATACAAAATTAAAATTGAAAAAAGTGCAAAAATTGAAGACGCAAAACAACGAGGAATTGAGGCAAAAGAGCAAAAAGAACAATTTAAAAATGATTTTATTGCAAAACTAAAAGAAGCAAGGGCAGAAAAAACAGATTTAAAAGCAGCCTTTGGCAAATATTCAGAAGCACTTGCGATTGCTAAAAACTTAGGTAATCCTGAATATATTGCGGCTGCACATCTTGAAAGAGCAAAAATTTTAGACAAATGCGACTACCCTCGCCTTGCCGTGAGTGAATTTGCTCGTGCGACAAATTGTAATGACCACAACATTAAAACTCACGCACACCTTGGACTTGCGCAAATTTACGATGATTATGGTGAATTCGAAGGTGCGAAAGAAAATTATCATGAAGCAGTAGCACAAAGTGGCGAAGGAAATAATATGACAGGGCAAACCCTTGCGCTTAAAGGGCTTGGCTCTCTTTATGCAAATAAATTTGACGTACAAAACACTCAAATGTTTAATGATTTAGCGCTAATTAGCATGCAAGATGTGCAAAATGAAAATATTAAAGCAAGAACATATAAAAGAATAGCTGATGATTACAGCTACCTTGGTGAAAATAAAAAAGCATTAAATTACTTAAAACTTTCAACAGAAATTTTTAACAACCAAGAAAACAAGAGCCTAAGAGCCGAAAATTTAGAAAAAAATTACACTATGGCATCAGATTTAATGGGAAAACTTGGGAACGAATCTAAGGCAAAATCTCTTTTATTAAAAGCTCGTCTTGCAAAACTCTCCGCGTAACATCATATTTCCCGCAAGGAAGAACAAAATTAATTTCGCCCGCTTCAACTTTTTTGTCTGACTTCATTAGCTCAATAATTTTATCAGCTCTAAACCCACGAGGAATTTCTGTTTTTAAACCAAGTTTTTCTAGAAGCTCAATCGCGCTACTATAATACCCTTGCTCAATTAACCCTAATTTTAAAGAAAGGTCAAAAGCAAATTTTAAACCAATTGAAACACCCTCGCCGTGTGTAATCTTATAGTTTGTAAGGTTTTCAAGCGCATGGCACAATGTGTGCCCAAGATTTAAAATTGCACGAAGGTTGTTCTCATGCTCATCAGCAGAAACAACATCAGCCTTAATTTGGCAAGAGCGAGCAATAATATTTTCATAATTCTGCTTGCAATCTTTGGTTGACAAAAAATCAAAAAAAGTGAAGCTTTCATCAAAAGTATTACATGCTGTTTTTTCAATGAATGCGTATTTCACAACTTCAGCAAGCCCTATTTTAATTTGCCTTTCTGGGAGTGTTTTAAGAACCATTGGGTCAATTAAAACACATTTTGGTTGATAAAAAGCACCAAGTAAGTTTTTCCCATATCTCGTGTTTACTGCAACTTTTCCACCAACCGAAGAATCAACTTGCGCAAGCAAAGTTGTTGGAATTTGAACAAAATTTACACCACGTAAAACGCTTGATGCCACATAACCCGTAACATCGCCTACAACGCCACCACCAAGCGCAACAACTGTATCTTTGCGCTCGATTTTAGATGCCAAAAGTTGGTTTGAAATATATTCAAAAGTTGAAAGATTTTTGTATTTTTCACCATCTTTTATTACAACCATTTTTTTGGCATATTTTTTCAAATATTTTCCATAAAGCTTATTTACGGTTGTGTTTGTAACAACGAAAACATTACCCCTCAAATATTCGTCAAGATTTTCAAGAAGATTATTTTGAATAATTATAGGATATGACCTACTACCCAAATTTACATCAATTTTCATAAGTGCCTCATTATATCATGCACAACTTCAATTGGGTTTCTATCCGCCCTAATTATTCGCCTTGAACAACGAAGGTAATTTTTTCTTCGCTCAAAATAAAGCTTTTCAAATTCTTCAAAAGTTGATAATTTAGGACGAGATTCATCACCCGAAATTCTGTCATAGAGAATCTGTGGTTTAGCATCCAAACAAAAAACATTCCTAGAACTTCTCAAAAACATATGGTTTATTGTGCGTTCCGCAATTCCGCCACCGCAAGCTATAACACAATTTTCCTTATCAAAAAGCTCAGTCAAAACACGTGTTTCAATTTGTCTAAAATGTCCTTCGCCTTCACGAGCAAAAATTTCGGCGATTAACTTACCTTCACGTCCTTCTATAAAGCTATCTATATCAATAAATTCATAGTGCAATTCGTCAGCAAGAAGTTTGCCGATTGTGCTTTTTCCAGAGCCCATCATGCCAATTAAAAAAATATTATTTCTTCTCATAATTTGTTTTTATCTGCTCCATATTATCAGACCCAAAACGCTCCAAAAAAGCGTCAAGAAGAACAATTCCTACCATATTAACAGCAACAGCGCCACATGCTTCAACAGCACATGTATCCGACCTTTCAAAATGCGCTTTTTTGGGTTCTTTTGTTTTGATATCAAACGAATTTAGTGGCGAAATCATAGTTGGAATAGGCTTCATCGCGCATCTAACAACTAAATCTTCACCATTTGTCATTCCGCCTTCAAGCCCGCCTGCGTTGTTTGTTTTTCTTATGCATTTTTCATCGTAATACATTTCATCATGAACTTTATCACCCGAGAAATTAGCAACATCTCGGCCCATGCCAATTTCTACAGATTTAATTGCAGGAATACTCATAACAGCTTGTGCAATGAGCCCATCAAGTCTTCTATCCCAATGGACATGTGAACCTAAACCAATTGGCAAATTCTTATAAACAACTTTTATTTCACCACCAAGCGTGACCCCTACTTCGCGAGCTTCGTCAATTTTTGAATTAAATTTTTCAGGGTCAGATTCTCCGCCAATCGATAAAATTTCAAACTCGCCAAAAATACCAAACTTAGACAAAATACATCTTGCAATAGCACCCACCGCAACCCTTGTTGCAGTTTCGCGAGCACTTGAGCGCTCTAAAATGTTTCTAATATCATCCGTATTGTATTTATAAGCACCTGCGAAATCTGCATGCCCTGGACGAGGAATTGTAATTTCTTTTGCGCTTAAAGCTTCAGAATAAAGTTCTGTATCGACAACATCTGCACTCATTGGAATTTTCCAATTTTCAAAATCTTTATTATTAATTTGAATACAAACAGGAGAACCCATTGTCTTCCCATGGCGAATACCAGATAAAACTTCTATTTTATCTGTTTCGATAGCCATTCTGCCGCCTCGCCCGTAACCCTTTTGACGAGAAGCGAGTTCAGAATTCACAAAATCAAAATCAATATCAAAACCCGAAGGCAACCCCTCAATTATTGCATTTAAACACTTGCCGTGCGATTCTCCAGATGTTAAAAATCTAATTCCCATTATACCCTCTACACGTATATCCAAGGGACATGTTCTTCTGCAATCATAACTTCGACGCCAGTTTTTGCAATAATTGCTTGCATTTGTGGCAAAAATGGAATTTCAGATTCAAAATGTCCAACATCTGCAACTGCAAAACCGCGCACTTCAAGCGCATTGTGGAATTTCACGTCACCTGTAATGTATAAATCTATATCGTAATTTTCAAGTTTTTTAATATT
>JAZNJP010000112.1:0-5986 GCA_045578125.1 Candidatus Gastranaerophilales bacterium
TATGGTAACCCTTCAAGCGCATAAAACTCTATCATTAGAGGAAGCAATGGAATATTTAGCCGATGATGAATTGCTTGAAATCACACCTGAAAACTTCCGCCTAAGAAAAGCAGACCTCAATAGAACAAGATTTAATTAGCGGATTTTGCGTAGGGCGTAACGAAGTGAAGTCCCGCAAGATGCGAGGTTAAAACTAATGGCAACGAAGTGAAATGAGTTACTAACCGAGCACAGCAAAATCCAAGAAGCGAATTTCAAATGCAACACTTGATTTATTCTGAGATTTTAACTATCATGAGTATAGGTAGTAAGTATTTTTATGAACAATCTTAGAGAAGACATCAAACAAAATGCTAGACTTAGGTCATATTTAGAACTTGTCAACAAAATTGCAAAAGTTGAATATAAGTCCTTAAATTCTGCTCATTTAATTGAGTTTGAAGAACTTGTAAACATTGGCATCCACACAGTTGACACATTAACTGCAGGCAAAAATTCTGAACAATATAACGACTCATATCTTTCAACCGCCATAAAATGGGCAATCAGAAACGAAATGAGAAGAAGATATCGTTGGCATGGCGTTAAAAATGAAGTAAACCTCGATGAAGGTGGCAATACTGAACTTCGTGAAGTAATTTACAAAACGATTCTTTCAACAGATGAAATGATGGACGCCGATAAGCCTGTTGAAGTGCGCGACGAAAAGAAAACACCTGAAGAAAACGCTGAATTTTTACAACTTTCTTGTGCCATTAAAGAAGCAATCTCAAAACTTCCAAAAAGAGAAAAAGATTTAATTGAAGCAAAATTCTTCAATGCAAAAAAATTACAAGATTTATCTGAAGAATATGAAATTTCACCTTCAAGAATTTCAAGAATTATCCGTGCAGGTCTTGATAAAATCAAAGCCGAATTAATCAAAAACGAAATTGTTTAGTTTTTATCTTCAAGTGCTTTCTTAAGAGCAATTTCGAGTGATTGAATTTTGTTTTCTAAAGTTTGAATTTTCAAACTATTTTCGTCTGAATTAATTGCAACTTTTTCAAGTTGTTTTTTGCAATTATCATTATGCGCATTTTTAGAAATTATAATTCTGACCATAAATAAAACGCCAGTCAAAATTCCAAGAAGATAAACAATTAAAGCCGCTTGAGCATAGTTTAGAAACATTTGTGTGCAAAAAATTGCCCAAACAACAACTGCAAATATAATAATTGCTATCAACAAATAAAAGTTTTTCATATTTCATTACCTCTTAAAATTTTAAGTACTTTAACTAAATCTTTATCCCACTCAGGCTCTTCCAACTTGAACTCCATACCAACACCTGTGATTGGGTGTTTAAATTTGAGATAATAGCTCATAAGAACTTGCTCTGTGGTTTTAATTTTGGCAAATTTTTGGAAGCTTTTAGCACCATACAATGTGTCACCAAAAATTGGGTGATTAATGCTCGACATATGAAGTCTAATTTGGTGAGTTCTGCCTGTTGCAAGCTCAAGTTCAATAAACGCTGCACCATCAAATTTTTCTAAAATATAAAATGTTGTTCTGGCGTCTAGCCCTTTGCTTGGGTCTTTTGGCACATACATTTTAACTGTATTGCCTAAATTTTTTGCAATAGGCTTCGTAATAACTCCGCCATCTTCCTTAAAATTCCCGAGCGCAATTGCCAAATATTTTCTAACTGCAGTTTTTGCTTTAATTTGCTCTTGAAGATTAACATGCGCAAGGTCTGTTTTTGCAACCATCAAAAGCCCAGAAGTATTTTTATCTAGCCTGTGAACAATCCCACGGCGCATATCTCCACCTATTGTTGATAAATTTTCACCAAGATAACCCATAAGCGCATTCACTAAAGTATCTGATGAATCATATGACGTTGGGTGAGTCAACATTCCTTTTGGTTTGTTTATCACAAGCATGTGTTCATCTTCAAAAACTATATTGAGCGGAATATTTTGTGCCTTTAAAGCTGGCTTTTGAGGCTCTCGTTCGATTTCTTCAAAAGTTTGTATGCTATCTCTGTGCATTATTTTATATGAACTTTTTTTATTTTCGCCATTTACGAAAATCTTCTTTTTGGTAATTAAACTTTGAGCATAAGTTCTTGGAATACCAAGTGCTTCTTGAAGAAAAGAATCAAGTCTTTTACCTATAGAATTTTCTGTTAGCTCAATTATCATAATTTCTTCCTAATTCTTTTAAAAAATTCTTCCCCGAACAAAACATACAAAATATACAAAATTATAGCTATAGTAATCATAACATCAAACAAATTAAAAACAGGAAAATTAATAAAATTTAGCTTTATATAGTCTATTACATAGCCTAAAGTTAATCTTTCAAAAGTGTTCCCCAAAACCCCCGCAGTGAATAAAACTGAAGTTATAACCATTATTTTATTTTCAAATAAAATTTTTTGATGCACATAGAAAAGCATAAAAATAACTGCCAAAATGCCAATATAGCCAAAATATTTTGCAAAGTTTTCAAACATACTGAACGCTGCACCTGAGTTTTCCGCATATACAATTTGGAAAACAGGATTAGTATCAATTTGCAAATATGCTAAATTCTTTATAATTAAATCTCGAACTGAATTTAGAAATAAAAATAAAACAATTGTCGCAATTATGTAGAAAACAAAAGCTTTGGAAGATTTAGGCTTCATTTTGCCTCATTTTCTGCAAGTGCGTTCATATTTACTCTTTTCAAAACAAAAGCTAAACCAGACATTCTAAAGCTAATTGATGAAAAATCATCTGCAACGTTAGCTCTTGTAAAACCAACTGAAGCCATTGCATATTCATGTTTGCCATTTTTATTTGAGCGAACAATTCTCTCTAAAATCCCGTCAGCTGGAAGTTTTCTAAAAATTGGTTCTGAAGTCTGTGGCGGATTTACAATACTTTCATTCCCAAGCGCCGCTATAACAAAAGCTTTGCTCATTGGTTGCACAGTAAGCGATATTGTATATTCTTCATTAGGTTTTATACCCTCTGGTGCATTCAATTCAATAAAAGAATTTGTTGCCTCGCCATAAGTTAAAAATGTGATTTCATCAACAACTTTGTCTTTTATAACTTGCCAACCATTTTCTTTGTCTTTTTTGAAATAAAGAAAATATTCACTCATTCCTCTTAAATACCCGTTTGTGAAACTTTCTTTAGGCTCTTTAACAATTGCTGTTGTTTTATCTGACACATGTACTTCAACCAAATTATCTTTTGTCATTTGAATATTTTTAATGTCAATATCATAATTTATTGTTGAATACCCGTTAAAAGTTTCTCCAAGCATTGAAAAATATTCACTATGCCCAAAATTATCCCAATTAACAAAATCTTTTGAATAATATGTTTTGAATTTTTCTAATTCTTTATTATTGGCTGTTTTTTCAATGTCTTTTATTATTTTTGTTATTTTAAATTTGTCGATTTTAGATAGGCTTGTCTGCGTGTCACTAATTGCATAAGCAGTTTGGCTCATACAAAAAAGAATTAAAAAAGAAATTAAAAGTTTTTTCATTCTGACCTTATTTTTGTTCAAAAAGTAAATAATATTTGCTTAAACCATAATACACAATAACTTCCCAAAAATCCTGCCCTATTTGATTGACATCTATATAAGCTTTTGGAATTGTTGCTCTTTTTGATTGTTTAGAAGTTGTCGAAACAAATTTATTACCAAAATCAACAACTTTATCCCACCAAGTTTTTTTGGGCTGTGGAATATATTTATCATAAAACTCAACATTCACTGCCTTTTTATCATAAACAGGAATTACATACTGCACTTTTCCTTGCTGTTTAAATAAAACATATTCTTTCCCATTTTTTTCCCTTGGCGTTAGAAGATAATACCCTGGGGGGATTACTGTACCCTTAAAAACAAAATTAACAGCTGTTCTTAAAAGTGGATATGGTGAGCCGTTATATTTTAGATAGTCTTCGCTCTGATGTGAATCAATCCCAAACATATATTCAAAATCCGCAGGTTGAAGTGCTTCATAATGTTTGTAATAAGCATCAATATCATATTCACCAGCAAACACCGGAAGAGCAAAAAACATAAAAATTAAAAGTAAAAATTTTTTCATATTATTTCTTTTAAGAAAACTCAACAAGTTTGTCAACTAAATCAAGATAATGTTACCATATTGAGTATGGAAAATAAAGTTTTAGAAGAAAATCTCAAACATCTTGCCCATATAAATTCAAGCCTTGCAAAAAGAATAAATTCTATAGCTGATATCAAACAAAACATTGAACTCGGGCAAAATAAAAATGGAGAATATAACTTATTTGTAAACGGTTTTCCATTACATTCAGAAGATAGCGCCCTCGAAGAAGCAAAAAATATTGTAGATAAAGTTTCAGAAATTGAACTTGAAAATTCTGTGCAAATTGTTTATGGCGTTGGGCTTGGTTATCTTCTTGATGAATTTATTTCGCGTACAAAAGGGAAAATTATTCTTTTTGAAAGAAACACGGAAATTTTAAGATGCGCTCTTGAAATGGTTGATTTTACTGAATATTTTGAAAAGTATAATTTAAAAATTACAGATGACCTACAAAATTTAAGCGATATATTAACAGAAATTTCAGATAAAGATACAAAGATAAATGTTTCATTCCTTAACTCTTATTTTCTTGCGTATAAAGATGATATTTATAAAGTTGCGCAAGAAATTGAATACTCGCATGGACAACATTTTGCCCAAGAGGCAATGATTATGGAAGTGGGAGAAAATTGTATCTTAAATTCTTTAGACAATTTAGAAAAAATACAAAATTCTTTTATTATTTCCGATTTTAAAGATAAAGGAAAAGGTAAAGTGGCACTTATCGCAGGAGCTGGACCAAGTTTATCAAAAAATATAGAAATTCTAAAAGAAAATAGAGAAAAATTTATTATATTTTCTGTCGGCGCTTCATATAAAACCCTGAAAAACAATGGAATTACTGCAGATTTTTTATTTGTTACAGAACCAAGAGACACAAGCGGTCAACTGTTAGGTTGCGACACTTCTGAAACAACTCTTATTGCAGAACCTTTCACGCACACATCAACTTGGGACTTAAACACAAAAAATAAAATCACGTTTTTATCTCAAAATAATTTTTTAAATGATTGGATTTTGAAATCACTTTCTCTAAGTCATCTCAAGCTTTCAACAAGCGGAACAGTTACTTTCATGGCACTTATTATGGCAGATTTTATGAATTTTGATAAAATTGTGCTTCTCGGACAAGACCTCGCCTATTCAGATGCTTCATGCTACGCAAAAGGTAGTGCTTATGAAGATTTGGAGTGCATATTCGATGAAAATGAGAAAAAATATAAAATTGTGCCAAAAGATAAAGAAAAATATTTCTTGGGGCTATTGGGCGAAGAAAAAGTAAACGACGAGCACTCAAGATGGCTTGCAGAAAATTATATTCAAACTCTAAACCAAAACTTATACACAGTTAAAGGGCAAAACGGCGAAAACTTGCCAACACAAACTGCATACGCATTATTTATTAAACACCACGAAACATACGCAAAAAATAATTTTGGACTTTTCGGGAAACAAATTGAGCTTATAAATTCTTCCTCGGGCGGAGCAGAAATTGCAGGCTTTAAAAATATTCCGCTCGAAACCGTGGCGCAGGGTATAACCAAAGCGCAAGAAAAAATTGAATTTCCTGAAAATTATTTAGATATTACCCCAATTAAAAACAAAAAAGGCGAACTGCTTGAAATTCTCACACAAGCAAATAAAGATTTTGAAGAATTAACCCAACTTGCACAAAAAGCAGGAAAAGAATTTCAAAGAAGAAAAACTCTAACTGACCAAATTAAAAAACAACTCACGCAACTAAGTGAAAAAAACTTAAAATATAAAACAAAATACAACAATTATGGTAATATTGTAAATTATATAACTTTAGAAATTTATAAAAATTTTGAAAAGTTAATAAGGCGAGGAGAAATT
>JAZNJP010000113.1:0-2428 GCA_045578125.1 Candidatus Gastranaerophilales bacterium
TGTTATAGACGATGGTTCTAAAGATAATTCTATTCAAGTTATTCAAGAATTTTGTAGAATTGACAGCAGAATTAAACTTCTAACTCATGAAAATAATGCAAACAAAGGTCTTCCTGAAACAGTTAAACTTGGGTTAAATTCTGCTAATGGTGAATATATAGCATTTCTTGAAAGCGATGATATTTGGCATAAAGATAATCTCAAAGAAAAAGTCCAAGCGCTTGAAAAATACAATGGTGCAGATTTTATTTTTAATGATGTTGAATATTTTGGCGATGAAGAAATGATTAAATCTTCCGTTTCTAATCACAATAAGGTAAAAAAAATTCTTGTTGAAACTGACGGTGAAAGTGAAATTTTAGAAAGAATGGGGCTTTGGTGCATTGTGCCAACTTTTTCGTGCGTTATGGTGAAAACAGAGGCGCTTAAAGAGTGCAATTTTGAAACGCCATATAAACCTTATCTTGATTGGTGGCTATGGTATCAAATATTTTATTCTGGCGAAGTTGTTTTCATAGATAAAAAACTTACATACTGGAGAATGCACAGTAAAAGCTATATACAAAGAGTGGATAGAGTTTGTAATTTTAAAATAAAAATTTCTAAATTTATGTGCAAAAAATTTAACAACACATTTTTGGGCTTTTTATTTACGCTTATTAGCAACAAGCAAATTGAAAAATTATTTAGACCTCAAGTAAGGGCTTTGCATAATATTTTAATGAAGATAATGCTTAAAAAGCACCCTTTCAGGCTCAAATATTACACTTTATAATTTTTTGACCTTAGCGCATTCTGTGTCTAGCAACATATAATCTTGCTTAATTTCAGACCAGCCAATTTGAGTGTCGTTTCCTTCAATGTCGAATGGTTCGTATCCAGCTTTTTTAATTCTTTCAATTACGGAATTGAGCTCTGTATCGTCTTCCATATAGTGTACTTGAGCTTTTTCTTGTATAAACGCATAATAATCGCCACATTTATAAACATTGGATAAAATAGGCAAATCGAAAGAAGGCTCAAATTTTCTGCCTTCTGGGAAAGGATTATATTTCACCATTTTTAAAACTCTGTTTCCTCCAAGCTCAAGCACAATAGTGTTAAAAGCTGCATCCATACAAGAAACAAGTTTTTCATTTTTTAATTCAGGACAATTTGAAACAAAATCTTTTAAGATATCGAATTGTTTTTCATCGTAAATACACCATTCTTTATATCCGCACATGTGTTGTTTGGAAATTTCGATACCTGAGGCTAAATCAATAGGTTTTTCAAATTTCAAAGAACTTGGGGGGAATGGTGCAACGCCATTTTCATCACATTCAGAAGAAATATCAATATGATAAATTATCTTGCATGAATTATCTTTCCCAATTGGAAATTTTTGAGTGTATTTGCCAGAATGAGACTCCCTTTCAAGATTGTATGCCCTAGGTGCAATGCCTTTGAATGAAACGGTGTCTTTTTCAAGTGGTTTAAGGGGGTTTGTTACATGGTTTAAAAGAGAATTTGCAGTTGAAACTCGCCCATTTTTCAATACAGGGGCATTTTTTAGAATATTTCTACCACAAAAGCTAATTAAATTTATCATCTGTCACCTTCAAGATAATAAAAACAAAGGGGCAGAAATAATTGCTTTAATAATTTATTTAAAAGATAAAATATCTTCAAATAATCTTTTAGCGTCTTTGATATCTGCTTCGCCGTTCAATACAATATCGCTTTTTTCAGCCAATGGTTGAACATATTTTCTTCCTGCTTGGCGGATATAATTCCAATGGTCAACAGCGTCTTTTTCACTTTGGTTTCTGCTCATTGCCCTTCTCATAAATCTTTCGTGGCGTACATCTTCGCTTGTATCAACATAAATTGCCATATCTGTTAATTCTTGAAGATTATCAAAGCCAGAAGCCATACCTTCAATTACAATAACTCTATTGTTTTTGATATCAATTGCTTCAGGAACGCTAATTCCTGTGCCATTAATTAAATATTTTGGAATTTTAACATCTTTGCCAGCCTTAAGCGCCATAATATCTTTTCTCAATAAATCTAATTGGAAATTTTCTGGAGCATCAAGGTCATAGCCACTGTTTCTGAGCGAATCAAAATCGCCATGTTTTTTAATTAACGCAGAAATATCTTTGAAATAATTATCTGCAGGCAAGAATGATATAGGCAAATTTTCAGTTTGTGCAACTTCTTCAATTAAAGAACAAAGAGTTGACTTGCCACTTGCAGATTCCCCTGTAATTGAAATTATTATTGGTTCTTCTTGTTTATTTACAACACTTTGCGCAAATTCTTTTGCAAAACCAGATTTAACACTTTTTACTATATTTTCGTTTTGTTTAAAAATGTTATTCAACCTTGTTTCAAGTGCATTAGCTCTAAATTCATTTCTTATAGTGTTTGATGCAAATTTTAT
>JAZNJP010000114.1:0-18359 GCA_045578125.1 Candidatus Gastranaerophilales bacterium
AATTGAAGAATTAAAAGCAAGAGTGCTTGCTTTGTTAAACAGAGCGGGCAAAACTCCGGCTTCTATGCGCACAAAAGAACTTTTAACAATAGGTGAAATTGTACTGCTTCCTGATACATATTCTGTTGAATTTGCAGGCAAAAAAGTTAAATTTACACCAATTGAATACGAAATAATCAATACACTTGTTCAAAATAATTCTCAAATGGTATCTTCTAAAGACTTGTTGAAAGACATCTGGGGCTACAATGAAGACGAAAGCATTGATACAATAAGAGTGCACATAAGGCACATCAGGTGCAAAATAGCAAAAGTCACAGAAAAAGACTATATCAAAACAATTTATGGCGGAGGATACAAATTAAACCCCAATGGCGAAAATTAATAAACGACATATTCAAATATTAAAACACGGGGTCATATATTTCGCCGCATTTCTTACATTGTTCCTCATCGGGTACAGAAATTTCACAATAAGCGAAAGAGAATATATTGAAAGCCTTAGTGCAAAAAGCATTATAAACACAGAAGTTGTTGCACCAGATGTTTTATACATCAAAACTCTTGATTTAATCAAAAAAAATTATTTTGATAAAACCCTAAATGGGCAAAGTATATCTGAGTGGAAAAACCGATATAAAGCCAAAATTAAAACTGAAGACGACACCCACCTTGCGCTAAACACAATGCTTGCAAGCCTTGATGACCCATATTCAAGATTTTTGTCTAAAAATGAATTTAGAGTTCAAACCGAAAATATTGATTCTAAAGCAAAAGGAATCGGAATAAATATCGCTTCATATAGCGGAAAAATCTACATTGCAAATGTGCTAAAAGGAACACCCGCAGATTTTGCTGGGCTTAAGAGAGGTGATTTAATTCTAAAAATTGATGATTTTAACATCAAAGGTAAATCTCTGTTCCAAGTAATTCAGCACCTTAAAGGTCCTGTGGGTACAAGCATTGAAATAACTGTGCTTCGAGGTGAAAAAGAACTTACTAAAAAAATTAAAAGAGAAGAAATAAACATCAACAATGTAGAATATAAAAAATTAGATAAAAATATTGGCTACATAAGGCTTTCAAGCTTTATTTCAAAAGACACTCCAAAACATTTAATTAGCGCGCTCGATGAACTTAAAGACACAGAAGGTTTGATTTTAGACATCAGAGGGAACAAAGGAGGATTGTTCCAGAATGCAATATTTAGCGCAAATTTATTTTTATCAAATGGTTTCATAGTTCATGTTTTAGACAACAAAGGAAATCTGAACTCTTATAGTGCAGATAGTAATGCTTGTGTTTACTTTCAACCGCTTGTAATTCTTGCAGATAATGAATCTGCAAGTGCAGCTGAAATTTTACTTGGAGCGCTTAAAGACAACAAAAGAGCAAAAATTGTTGGAACAAAAACATTTGGCAAAGGGCTTGTTCAAAAGGTTTATCCATTGCCTAATGAAACAGGCATAAACCTAACTGTTGGAAGATATATCACACCTTTAGGCAAATCTATTAATAAAAAAGGAATAAAACCTGATTTTGAAGTTTATTTGACTAAAGAAGATTTAGAACAAGGCATAGATAGCCAACTAATTTTTGCTTCAAACTTGCTCCAAAATGGTATCTAAATTCACTAAAACACTTGCTTAAGTCAGTTAAAAAAGGTTTAATATGAATATGAAAAAGTTGAGTGATAAAGAAATACTTGAAGCATATAATGCACTAAAAGAATATTGGGAGAAATATCTCAAAAATAGTGGCGTTAAAATGCCAAAATTAAAAAACAGAAATAATGAATATACACATGCAATTTTAGCTTTAATTTGCCTAGCACATAATTACCCAAACACCGACGTTATAAGTAAGGACGAATTAACTGCTTTTATAAGATATTACCACCCGAAAACAAACGATGCACAAGAAGGAAGGCACCTTGGAATGCAATATGGTTGGTTTGTTTCGACTGGCACTCGTGGCGAAATTACTGGGGAAAAAATACCAAGCGGTTCATACAAACTTATCTCTTTAAAGCAAGCGCACCCTTCATATTCAGGAGAGAGAAGAACAGGAATAAAAACTTCAGATTTTGAAGAATTAAAAAAAGAATACGGATACAGATGCGCCGTTTGCGGTTCAAAAGAAGGCGAAGTGCACAGAATAAGAAAAAATTGCATTGTGAAATTGCAAGAAGGGCACATTGACCCTACAAAAGATTTGATTTCGGGCAACATTATCCCGCAATGCCAAATATGTAACAGGCCTGATAGAAACCGCTGGATATACGACAAAAACGGAAGAGTTACAAAAGTTGCACCAACCGAAGACGGCAGAAGAGTTGTTGAAGATTTTTTAGAAAAATCAGACAAAAAAACACTAGAAGCCCTGCGCGCATACATAGATAAATTATTATAATTTAGCTTTGTGCACCTTCAAGTCTTTTCTTTGAAATATTATAGTATTTTTTCTCTATTTCAATTCCGATAAATTTCCTACCGTTTATAAGCGAGGCAACACCATGGCTTCCGCTTCCCATAAAAGGGTCTAAAACAGTTTGACCTTCACGAGTAAGAAGCCTAACAAGGTGAGAAATAAGCTCTACAGGCTTCACTGTCATATGCTCAATTTTCTCGTCAAAATCACCTGCACGAGACTTTTTGGAGACTTCCATAACAGTCCCAGGGAACATTCCATCGAGAGATTCGTTAGTATTTATAAGCCCAACACCCCACTTTTGATAATTTTCAACAAAAGTTCCCTCGCGGGGTTTTTGCGCTAGCGCCATAGGCTCAATTTGTGGCTTTAATTGAGGAGTTTTCCAGCCTTCAAGCTCAGCAATTAGGGCTTGTTTTTCATCATCGTGCATATCTTTGTTTTTCAAAATAAAATGATTTTGAGAAAAAGCTTTCGCTTGCCCTTCATAGCGCCAAGCGAGCAAATCTCTAACCTCAAAACCTGCCAAATCAAGTGCTATTGCTGTTCTATGGTATAATCTTCCTTGAGAAAATACAACGCAAAATCCGCCTGGTTTTAAAACTCGCATAAATTCTTTGCTGAGCGGTTCAAGAAATTTTTGCAAATTTTCACCTTGTTTTCTATCAAACTTCATTCCAACTGGAAGCCCGCCTATAACACCGCTTTTAGATGCTGATTTGTTTAATTTTTCATCATTCCAATCATCACCCATTCTGTCAATAAAATAAGGTGGGTCTGTAATAATGCAATCAACGCTATTATCAGGAAGCTTTTTAATTGCAACTTGGCAGTCATCGTTATATATTTTGTAATTCTTCAAAACTTCTCCCAAAACTTATTAAACATAATAGACCAAAAAAGTTTATCTGTAAAAAAAGTTACGTTACTTAATACCAGCTATTATTGTGCCACCACCAAGCACAATATCCCCATCATAAAACACAACTGCTTGCGAAGGCGCAATTGATGCTTGAGGCTCATCAAAAAGAACTTCCACGCCACAGCCTGCTTTTTTTACCGTGCAAGCAAGCATTGAACCAGCTGAGCGAATTTTACACTGCGCTTTAATTTCGCCCTCTAAATCATTAAACGCAATCCAGTTCATATCATCTGCATTTAAACCCCTAAAATAAGTTTCAGATTTTATGCCCGCTATCACTTCGTTTTTTTCTTTATTTAATTCAAGAACATAAAGAGGCTCACTATATGCTACTTTCAAGCCTTTTCTTTGCCCTATTGTATAATTAAAAATTCCTTCATGTTGCCCTAGAATTTTACCATTGCTATCAACAATGTTCCCAATTGTAGGTTCAACATCAAAAAGCTCCGCCATATTGCCATCAAAGAAATCTTGGCTATCAGGTTTTTTTGCAACAACAATTTCTTTTTCTTGCGCCATATCTCTTGTTTCTTGTTTTTCATAACCGCCCAAGGGGAACAAAATTTTACTTAATTTTTCTTGAGTTAGACGATAAAGAAAATAAGACTGGTCTTTTTTTTCATTTTTTCCACGCATTAGCAAATATCTGCCTGACGATTCATCAAACTCAATTCTTGCATAATGCCCTGTTGCAAATTTATCAAATTTTATTCCTTGAGCTTCAACTCTTTCTAAAAAAGCGCCGAATTTAACTTTGGAATTACATATAACACAAGGATTTGGCGTTCTCCCTGATAAATATTCATTTTTAAATTCATCGAAAACAAGTTCTTGAAAATCTTGGGTGCAATCAATTAAATGAAATTCAACCTCTAGTTTTTCGCAGATTTTTTTTGCGTCTTCAATATCTTTTGATTTATCTGTTCCATAACAAGAATTTTGCGCGTTTGAAATTTGAGCACCATCATATATTTTCATCATAGCGCAAACTACATCATAGCCTTCATCTTTTAACAAATTAGCGCAAAGTGCGGAATCAACCCCGCCAGAAATCCCCACAAGAACTCTTTCTTTTTGCATTAAAGCACCATTTTCCCGTCAATATCTATCGTAACTTGAGGTTCTTTTTCTTTTTCAGGATGGAAGACGGCATCATATTTTTCTTTTTTCTTATTCATTTCATACGCAAAACATTCTTTGGCAAGGAAATTCGCATTCAATTGGTTAATTGAGGTGAAATGCAAACCACAGCTATAAATATCTTGTTCATCTTCATTTTGTGCAGAATAAATTTTATTGCAATATGCAAGAGAGCAAAAAGTTTGAATAAGACGGTTTTTCACCATAAATTTAACTTGAGTTTTTCCAAAACCATCTAATGGCGAATTTAGTTCAAAACTCACACCTTGAGCGCACATATTTTTTGTGACCACGTCATAAACATTTGTTTTTCTATCTAGGTCAACTTTTATACGCATTGGAACCATAATATCTACACGAGCATATTGTCTTCTTTGTGATAATACAACCGTGTCAATTAAGCGAACTTTTAAACACTCATCGGCAACTTGAACTACTTGAGTTGGTAAATTAAAAATACCTTCCGTTGTATAAATATTTAAAAAAGCTTTTTCGCCAGCTTTAATTTTGCAACGTTCATTACCATCCGTTGGGAATGTAATGATGTAGGCACCATCTAAAATTTTAATAAAAGTGCTGACAAAATGTTTTTTCTTATTTTTTGAACCTGCACGAACAAATTCAAAACTATTATTTTCTTCTACATAAGTTTCGTATAATTCCATAAAGCTATTATATAAAATTTTTATGATTACATCAAGAAACAATCTGATTTTAATTGACTAATTTCGCTCAATATACGATAATAAAGCATATTATAAAAGCTGGAGAATTATATGACATACATTCCAAAACAAGGCAAAGTTTTAACAAAAGAAGAAATTAAACAAATCATAAAAGAACAAAATGTTGTTTCTTTAAGACTTCAATTTGTAGATATTAATGGAAATGTGAAAAATTTATGCGTTCCAATTTCTCAATTAGACAAAGCATTGAATAACGAATGTATGCTTGATGGTAGCTCAATTCAAGGCTTTAGAAGTATTGAAACATCTGATATGTATTTTTACCCTGATTTGTCAACTTTTGCCATTTTACCTTGGCGCGAAAGAGGGGATAAAAACGAAGCGAGAATTATATGCGACATTCATAATGCAGACGGCACACCTTTTGAAGGTTGCCCTCGTTGCAACCTAAAAAGAGTTATAGCAGAGGCTAAAGAACTCGGCTACACTTTAAATGTTGGCCCTGAAGTTGAATTCTTCCTTTTCAAAAAAGACGAAAAAGGAAACACAACACTTGAACCTTCAGATAACGCATACTATTACGATGCTGCGCCAAAAGATGAAGGCGAAGATGTTCGTGCTGATATGGTTGAAACATTGCAGTCTATGGGCTTTAATATTGAAGCAAGTCACCACGAAGGCGCTGCTGGTCAACACGAAATTGATTTTAAATATGATGAAGCACTTGTTGCCGCAGACAACGTTGTAACTCTAAAACATGTTATCTCGGAAATTGCAATGGAATACGGCTTGCACGCAAGCTTTATGCCAAAACCAATTTATGGCATAAATGGCTCTGGAATGCACTGCAATGTGTCTTTATTCAAAGATGGCAAAAACGTATTCGACGCCCCTAGCTCTGAATATGGTCTTTCAGATGAAGCAAAATGGACAATTGGCGCACTTTTAGACAATGTTGAAAGCTTCACTGCAATCACAAACCCTCTTGTAAACAGCTACAAAAGACTTGTTCCAGGCTATGAAGCACCTGTTTACATTGCTTGGAGCCTCGCAAACCGCTCAGCGCTTATTAGAGTTCCTGCTAAAAGAGGTAATGCAACAAGAGTTGAATTAAGATCACCAGACCCTTCTTGCAACCCATATCTTGTTTTTGCGACAATGCTTACAATTATGCTTGAAGGAATTAAAAATCAAACTCCGCTTAGAGCACCTATCGAAGATAACATCTACGATATGAGCAAGAAAGAAAAAGCTGAAAAAGGAATTAAATCACTCCCAGGTAGCTTAAACGAAGCGCTTTATATAATGAAAAAATCTGAAGTAGTTAAACTTGCTCTTGGCGAACACATCTTCAACGAATTTATGTCATCAAAAACGCAAGAGTGGAATGAATATAGAACAGATGTTTCAGGCTGGGAAATCAAGAAATATTTATAATTATTTTAAAGCTCCTAAATTTAGGAGCTTTAAAATTTGAATATATTAGCCTATTCTTTTGAAGTAGGTTACGTCGTTTGAGCCTATATTCATAGGTATTGCTGGTGTTCCCCAGCCTTTACCTTCGTAAATTCCTGGGTTTAGATATTTTCCTTCGCCTGCATATTTTGTGTCGTCTGTGTTAATTACTTCAACCCATTTGCCTTGTGGGAAATAAACTGGCAAGCCTTGATGTTTTGTTTCTGATAAGTTTTTAACACAGAAAATTTCTTCATTATCTTTTTTCAAGTGAGTTGTATGCACTCTTTGACCAACCATACCGCCAGCATGAACTATTTCACCATATTTCATGGCATTGCTTGAATCATGGAAATTGCTTAAATCGATTGTATATTGTTCTGCTTTTTGCATTTTTTCTTTAACTTCGTCTGTGCATTTGATATTTCCAACAATACTATCTTGATATGCTGCTTCATAAGATGTGTCGTAGCCTTTTTCAGCGTCCATTCTTTTTTTATTTGCTATATCCTGATCTGTTTGAACACCATCTTGCGAGCTAAATTTTCTGAAGAATTTGAAATAATCAAGCCCGCCATTTTCAGCGCCTTGGAAGAACATTTTAGGGCCTGGAGCAGAGAAAATTGTGCCAAGTGCAAGTTTTGTTTTATTTAATGCTAAATCATAAACATCTTTAACTTCTTGCTTGCTCACATGTCTTGTAATTCCATAGGATTTAACTGCATCAGCAAATTCGCTGTCAGACATTTTATCAAGCTCGCCTGTTGCATAAAGTTTCATTAAGGCGTGTGTTGCATGAGCTGCTCTTTGCCCAACTTCAGCTGGAGTTGAACCTTTAATGTTGTTATACAAATTTAATTTTGCAGTTGCAAATTTTACAAGAGAACTTGTTCCGTCCATGTTGCCAATTTCATCGTGGCTTACATTGTATTTAACTCTTTTGCCTGAATGTAAAAATGCAGAGTTAAAAGAATCCATGTTGAAATCTACATCACCTCTGAGACCTTTTTCTAATTCATGAAGAAGAACAAAATCCCATTCACTATCAAAACCAAGTTCATCAAGTTGTTCAATGCCTTGACCTCTCGCCACTTTATCAACTTGGTGGTCAAGTTTTTCTAAATCAGCTTTATGACTGCCTGTTCCCTTAAGAGGAGTTGTTACTTTATGGCGATTTCCCATTCCGTCTTCTGCAATTGTGAAAACATCTGGATTATGTTCATTAAGTTCTGTAGTTATTTGCTTTAACGTAAAATCTGAACCCATATAATCAGGTTTTGTCATATCAAAGCGAATACCATCTGCATGGAATTCTTGCGCCCACATAAGCGCAGCATTTGCCATCCAGTCACGAACAAATCTGTTGTCTTTTCCTTCAAAATTGAACATTGAACCAAAAGAGCCGTCCCCTCTTTCATAAGGTCCTGTTCTTTTCATCATATCGCCATCTGGGCCCATATGATTTGGAACCATATCAATAATCACATTCAAGCCAATTTCATGCGCATAATCGATAAGTTCTTTTAAACCATCTGCACCGCCTAGTTTTTCATTTACGGCAAATTTATCAACGCCGTCATAGCCCCATTGTTTTGAATATGTATTCTCAACAGGCATAATCTCAATTGCGTTTGCTAAGTTTTTATCTTTAATTTCTTTAAAAACTGCTTTTGCTGCTTCAAAATCACCTTTTTCAGTAATTGTCGGAATATTTAATTCGTAAATTCTAAGTGAATTAAATTTACCATTATTTCTTGTAATTCTTGCTGGGTTTTTGCCTTCTTGCCAATCTTTATCATTCCATTTATATGCATTATGGTCATAAATTTCGCTCCAACCCATAATGTGTGGTTGTTTTTTTGCATAAGGGTCTTTAACTTTTTCAATTACATTATCACCCTTAACTATAATCACCCTATATTTATCGCCATTGTGGATTCCTTCAAGGCCATGTGCTTCAAAAACACCGCCGCCCCTTTTGTTTAGTTTAAACATCTTAGATTTACCATCAATTGGGGAAATGTTTTCAACTGTGTCGTCTTCGAGCCTATCAACTATAATATTTCTTTCATCAACATTATCTGTATTTATTTTTGCATTTTTGTCTAAAACTTCGATATAAACATCTTTTGCGTCAGAAAATGTAAACACCTTAAATTGCGCATTGCCTTGTTTATCAAGTGTCGCGCCCCAACTTTTGTGCTCAGCCATGCTTCTTCCAAAAAGCAAGTTTTTATGAGCATTCAATGGAAGTGCTTCAAATTTCTGCACTGATGTATGCAATTGGGAGGGCGCAATATTGCTTTTTCGTTGAGTTCTAATTTGATTGTTAACTAAATTTATACCATTAACTTTCATAACTTATCCTTCAAGACTACACATTTATACTAAACATAGAAAAACCAAACATAAAAAAAATTAACATAATGTTACAAAATTTTAACTGTTTTCCTAATATTTTAGTAATATAATATTTTTATGCGCAAAGATGATTTAAAAATAGCTATTTATCCTGGGAGTTTTGACCCTATCACAAAAGGACATTTAGATGTTCTTTCTCGTGCAACAAAAATGTTCGACAAGGTTATCATCGCCGTGTTGAACAACCCCAACAAAAAACCATTTATAAGCGTTAAAGATAGAGTTGAACTCATTAAACAAACTATCAAAGAAGAAGGCATAGAAAACGCTTTTGCTGATAGTTTTGAAGGTCTTACTGTTAATTTTGCGAAAGAAAAAGGGGCAAAATTCTTAATCAGAGGGCTTCGTGCAGTTTCTGATTTTGAATATGAAATGCAACTTTCTCAAACAAATTCAGCAATAGCACCGGAAATCGGAACTGTGTTTTTGACTACAAGACCAAAATACAATTTTATATCTTCAAGTATAATTAAAGAACTAACTGAACATGGGCAAGATACTTCTAAATTCGTGCCAAAATGTGTAATGGAATATTTGAGCAAAAAGTAAAATAGAAAGGTGATAAAATGTCTTATCCGTATGAAAAATTCTATGATTTAATCGATGAATTACAAAAAGTTAAAGATGATGGTATTAATTTTCCAGGTTGGATATTTGTAAAATCTAAAGACTTGGAAGAAGTTATTGAAGCTATGTTCGATATGACAAAAGCTGCTTTCAATAACGCTGATACTATTGTGAAAAGAGAAAGAGAAATTCTTCAAGATGCTAAAAATAAAGCTGAAAGAATTATTCAAGACGCCGAAAACGACAGAAACAGAATTCTTTCTGAATCAAACATTTTAAGAGAAATCGAAGAAAAAGCTCAAAAATATAGACAAGAAGTGCTCGATGAATGTGCTGACATCAAAATGAACGCATTTCATGAAGCTGAGGATAAAAGACTTGAAGCATCTGAAGCTGCTGCAAAAATTAAAGACGGCGCTCAACAATATGCTCAAAATGTTCTCGGTAAACTTCAAAATGACCTAAACCAACTTTATCAAATCGTTATGAATGGTCAACAATATATTGCTGATATGAAAGCAAACGATGAATATTCAAACGAACAAAATGCTCAATAAGTTCGAATTAAACACAAGAGAAATTAAGAGGGAATTAAACAAAAAATGGAAGATAACAAAACACTAAAAGACACGTTAAATTTGCCTTCAACAAGTTTGGCAATGCGCGCAAATGCAACTGTTAGAGAACTTGAAATTCAAAAAATTTGGGAAGAAATTGATATTTACAGAGAAATTATCAACTCAAAATCAAAAGAAAAATCTTTCGTTTTACACGATGGCCCACCATACCTAAGCTCAGAAAAAATCCACGTGGGTACTGCCCTAAATAAAATTTTAAAAGACATTTTAATCAAATATAAATCTCAAAAAGGTTACTATGCTCCATTTGTTCCAGGTTACGACGGACACGGACTTCCAATTGAAAACGCTGTTGTAAAAAACATTAAAGGCGGAAGAAGCGCACTTACACCAGTTGAACTTAGAGCAAAATGCAGAGAATACGCACTTAAAAGTTTAAAAGGTCAAGAATCTGAATTTAAAAGACTTGGCGTTCTTGGAAATTGGGAAAATCCATATCTTTCAATTGCGCCTGATTTTGAAGCTGAACAAGTTCGTGTTTTTGGCGAAATGTACAAAAAAGGTTATGTTGAAAAAGGCTTAAAACCTGTTTATTGGTGTGCTTCATGTGAAACGGCACTTGCTGAAGCAGAAGTTGAATATGCAGATATCACATCAACTTCAATTTATGTAAGATTTAAATTTGATGAAAATTCCGCAAAAGAAATTAAATCAAAATTAAATCTAGAAACTGAAAAAGATTTTTATGCCGTTATTTGGACAACAACTCCTTGGACAATTCCATCCAACATGGCGATTTGTTTACATGAAAAATTTGAATATTCATTCTTTGAATATAAAAACGATATTTACTTTATTGCAGATGAATTACTTGGTGCATTCTTAAAAGACGCGCAGTGGGAAGAAGGAGACATCAAAGTTCTTGGCAAACTTCAAGGTGCAGAACTTGAAAATCTTACAACAGACCACCCAATCTGCAACAGAAAATCACCAATTATCTTAGGCGAACACGTAACACTTGAAGCAGGTACTGGTGCAGTTCACACAGCTCCAGGACACGGGCTTGAAGACTACGAAGTTGGCGTTAAATATGGTATTGAAGTGTTCTCACCACTTGACTCTAAAGGTGTTTGGACAAACCAAGTTCCAGAACTTGAAGGTGTGCCTTACTACAAGGGCGAAGAAACAATTATTGCAAAACTAAACGAAGTTGGCGCACTTGTTAAATCTCAAGAAATTAGCCACTCATATCCACACTGTTGGAGATGCAAAAAACCTGTTATATATAGAGCCACTCCACAATGGTTTGTAAAAGTTGAAAAATTCAAAAAAGATACACTTGATGCAATCAAAAATATTAAATGGATTCCAGCATCAGGCGAAGTTAGAATTTCTAACATGGTTGCAAATCGTTCTGATTGGTGTATTTCAAGACAACGTGCTTGGGGTGTTCCAATTCCAATTTTCTACTGCGAAGATTGTGGCGAAGTAATCGTAAATGATGAAACAATTGAAAACGTGGCGAAAGTGTTTGAAAAAGAAAGTTCAGATGCTTGGGTAAAATATGAAGCAAAAGACTTATTACCTGAAGGCTTTAAATGTCCAAAATGCGGGAAAGACCACTTCAAAAAAGAAAATGACATTATGGACGTATGGTTCGACTCAGGTGTTTCATGGCGTGCTGTTGTTGAAGCAAGAAAAGATGAGCTTTTAGGCGCACCTTGTGATATGTATCTTGAAGGCTCTGACCAACACAGAGGCTGGTTCCAATCATCATTGCTCACAGCTATTGCAACAAAAGGAATTGCTCCGTACAAAGAAGTTTTAACTCACGGCTTTGTTTTTGGCGAAGACGGTAGAAAAATGTCAAAATCTTTAGGCAACTATATCCGCCCAGATGACATCATTAAAAACTATGGCGCAGATATTTTAAGACTTTGGGCTGCAAGTGTTGATTATAGAAACGACATCAAAATTGGCGATAATATCATCAAACAACTTGTAGAAATCTTCAAAAAAACAAGAAACACTGCAAGATTTTTACTTGGCAACTTATTTGATTTTGAACCAGAAACAGATAGGGTTGACTATGAAGAACTTGAAGCAATTGACAAATTTGCTCTTCATAAGCTCAATATATTAATTGAAAATGTTGACAAAGCTTTTGAAAATTATGAGTTCTATAAATACTTCCAATATCTTCAAAACTTTGCGGCAGTTGATTTAAGCTCATTCTATTTAGATATTGTAAAAGACAGACTTTACACAAAAGGCAAAAAATCACTTTCAAGAAGAGCGGTTCAAACTGTTATGTATGACATTTTATGGACAATTCTTGAAATTTTGGCTCCTGTTATGCCGCACCAAGCAGAAGACATCTTCTTGAATATGCCAGAAAACCAAAGAAAAGGCTTGAAGAGTGTTCTATTAAGCTCTTGGCCAACCACTAACGCAAAATATGAAAACAAAGAACTTGAAGAAGAATTCACAGAACTTCTACAAGTTCGTGAATCTGTTTCAAAAGCAATCGAACCTTTAAGATCTGGTGAAGAAAAAATCATCGGTAGCTCACTTGAAGCACGTGTTGAAATTGTTACAAAAAATCCTGAATTATTAAACAAATATTCAGACATTCTTGCAGATTTCTTCATTGTTTCTCAAGCAGAATGCGTCAGCGAATTTTCAGATGGCGCATTAAATACATTAGATGTTGAAAACTGCAAAATCGCAATTTTCAAAGCAAAAGGTGAAAAATGCCAAAGATGCTGGAAATATCGCGAATTAAACGAAAACGGCATATGCGAAGATTGCGCTGAAGCCATAAAATAGCGGGGTAAATAATGACATTAGCAACAATAGACTACGAAGTAAAAGATTTAGCACTAGCTGAACAAGGTAAGAAAAATATCGAATGGGCATTCAAAGATATGCCTGTCCTCACCAGAATAAAAGCAAGATTTCAAGAAGAACAACCATTCAAAGGCTTGAGATTAAGCGCGAGTGTGCATGTAACAAAAGAAACAGCAGCACTTTGTATTGCAATGAAAGCAGGTGGAGCAGACGCAGTTCTTGCAGCCTCTAACCCACTTTCAACTCAAGACGATGTTGCAGCGGCACTTGTTAAATATTACGGCATTCCAGTTTACGCTATAGCTGGTGAAGACTCTGAAACATATAAAAGACACATTAAAAAAGTATTGGAACACAAGCCTCACCTTATTATTGATGATGGTTGCGATTTGGTTGCGACAATTCATAAAGAATACCCTGAACTTATTCCAAACATTATTGGCTCAACCGAAGAAACCACAACAGGTATCATAAGACTTGAAGCAATGGTAAAAGAAGGGAGTCTTAAATTCCCAGCACTTGGTGTTAATTCAAGCCTTACAAAACACTTGTATGACAACAGATATGGCACAGGGCAAAGCGCAATGGACGGGCTTATCCGCGCAACAAACATATTGATTTCAGGCAAAACTTTTGTTGTTTGCGGTTATGGTTGGTGTGGAAAAGGCGCTGCAATGAGAGCACGTGGCATGGGCGCAAATGTTATTGTAACTGAAGTTGACCCACTCAAAGCGCTTGAAGCCGTTATGGATGGTTTTAGAGTTATGCCAATTGCAAAGGCATCTCTTGAAGGTGATATTTTCTTAACTGTGACAGGTGATAAAAATGTCATTAGCGTTGATAATATGCTAACTATGAAATCTGGCGCATTTGTTGCAAACGCAGGACATTTCGATGTTGAAGTTGATGTGAATGGGCTCAGAAAACACGTTGTGTCTGAAAGAAATATTCGCCCAACACTTGACGAATGGACACTTGATAACGGAAATGTAATCTATGTTTTAGCACAAGGCAGATTGGTAAACCTTGTAAGCGCTGAAGGACACCCTGCAAGTGTTATGGATATGAGTTTTGCAAATCAAGCACTAGGCATTGAATTTGTCCTTAAAAACCACGGCAAATTAGAGAATAAATTATATACACTTCCTCAATCAGTTGATGAAACGATTGCAAGAATAAAGCTTGAATCTATGGGCATTGAAATTGACACACTAACAGAGGAACAAGAGCTTTATCTAAACAGCTGGAAAAGTGGCACATAAGCGCTTAGCAAATTAACAACAAGGCTTTATGAGAAAGTATTATCTACATATTTTATTGATTATCCTTGGTACTGTTATGTACTTTATGGCAAATTTTTTACGCATATCAATTCCTGGGACAATTTTTGAAACTTTGCAAAATAATCTTTCTTTAACTGCATCTGAAACAACAGCATTCGGTGCGTATTTTATGTATGCTTATGCGGTTTCTCTTCTTGTATCAGGAATTTTGATAGATAAATTTGGCGGAATTAAAATTATTCTATTTGGCGGATTAATTTTTGCATTAGGCGCACTAATATTTCCAATGAGCTCAAATTTATGGATTTTATATTTTGCAAGAATATGCCTTGGTGCAGGCTCTGCAACATTTTACCTCGGGCTTGTGCAAGAAATTAAAAAATGCTTCCCAGATAGATATTTAAGCGTTCTTGTGTCAATCGTGCTATTTATTGGATATTTTGGTGGAGTTTGCGCAAACGCACCTTTGGCACACATTATAGAGCACCATTCTTGGCGCACAATTTTTGGAATTTTGGGGTATTTCACATTATTTATAGCACTTTTATTTGGGTTTATGAAAATCTTTCTTCCGTCACCTCCAAAGCGCAAAAATGTGCATTTTAACCTAAAACCATTTAAGGAAGTTTTAACAAATAAAAACAATTTAAACCTTTTTGCGTTCACTGCAATAAACTACGGGCTTTGCTATGTAATTCAAACCGTAATCGGAGTTAAATTTTTGCAAGATTTTGCTCAAATGCCACATAGCGATGCTTCACTGGTGCTTTCTTGTATGATTGTGGTCATTGGCATATCAGGCGTTATTATGAGCATTATAAATAAAAACACGGGTGCGTATGTAATCTTCCTTAAAATAATTTCTATCATTAGCGCCGTTGTATTTTTTGGAATTACAATTTTTATTTTGTTTAATCTTCGCTCGTCTTTTGTTTCAATCTTTATATTTTTACTCGCAATTACGGCAGGAATTTCGCCTATTCTTGCAAATTTTATATATTCCACAAACAAACCTGAAATTAGAAGTTGCGCTATGAGCATAATGAATAGCATTTTTTTCTTTGCAATCGGAACACTGGGCGCAATATCGGGTCGAATTTTAGATTTATTCCAAACCACAACAAATGCCCAAGGACACACAATTTACGGTACAAATTCATATCTTGCATTATTTTCATTATTTGCATTTTTAACTATTTTTGAAATATTTTTTGCTTTTAAATTAAAAGAAAAAGTTTAACAAAATGATAAATTAATTAAAGCAAAAATTGTTTAAATTTTTCATGCATGGTAAAATCAACTTAAAAAAACAAGGAGATAAAATGGCAAACACTATTGAAGGCAAATTAATTGCGAACGAAAGCGATAAATATTGTATCGTTGTTGCTCGTTTTAATGAATTTATTGGCTCAAAACTTTTATCTGGTGCGCTTGATACACTCACTCGTCACGGTGTAAAAGAAGAAAACATAGATGTTATTTGGGCACCAGGCGCTTTTGAAATTCCACTAATCTGCAAACGTGCTGCAGCATCGAAAAAATATGTAGCAATAGTTACTTTAGGCGCAGTTATTAAAGGCGCAACTCCACACTTTGATTATGTAAGCGCTGAAATGTCTAAAGGCATTGCTCAAGTTTCACTTGAAAATAATGTTCCTATTGCATTTGGTGTGCTTACAGTTGATAACATTGAACAAGCAATTGAAAGAGCAGGCACAAAAGCAGGTAACAAAGGTTCATCTTCGGCTGAAGCAGCAATTGAGATGGCAAACCTTTGCAAACAAATATAATTTTAAAACAACAAATAAAATAACCGCCCAAATTATGAGCGGTTATTTTTTTATATAAATTTATCTTTTGGAAAAACCTGAACAACCATTCCAAATAAGGATTTCGGTTGGATTAGCTTCATCTGGGTTTAATTTACAGAAACCTTTAAGCATATCAACATTGCCGTCATTATTTGCTTCAAAAAATCTGCAATTTTGGCAAACTTTTAATATAAAACCACGTTCGCCAAGCACTGATGTAACTTCGTTTAAAGCATCGCACATTCTTAAATGCGCATCTGATTCAAATTGTTTTTTGTTATATCTGAACACAACTTTTTTCATACCTTCTTCTTTAATTAAATCAAGTTTACATTCGTTATCTCTTTTACCATTTGAAATTAAAGAAGTAACAGTTGCAGAATTTGTATTTTTTTCTTCTTCGTTTTGTCTTTTGATTATTTTTTTATCTAATAGTCTCATTGAATTTCTGAATTTTTTGATAAAAATTGCAATAGGACTTAACAATAACTCTAAAAGCTCTTGAGGATTAAATTTAGAAGCTACAACACTTAAGAGCATAATTATTACAAGGAAAAATCCAAAGTGAAGAATATATTTTAGCTGGATTGTTGTTTTGAATGTGAACGATAAAACAAACAATGTGAAATACAGCGCAAGAATAAAGAGTGTTGTTGGTCTAAATATAAACGCTAAATATTCAATAAAATATCTTTGTTTTTTGAATAAATAAGGTAAGTAATATTTAAATAAAGACCACGCTTGCTTAAGAGAAGGCGAATCTAAATTTAAATGTTTCACATAAGTATATGCCTTTAAAAATGGCGAATAGATTGGTTTTATGTCGTTGCTTGCAAGAAAGAGTGAATATTTTAGTTCATCATTTCTTGTTTCAAAACAAACACGGCCAGTTTGTTCTAATATATCGGCTGATATAATGCAATTTTCAGAATCAATTGTTTGGCATAAGTCAAATATTGCACGAGGAAGGCGAATTGTGTTGTTTGTGAGTGTTGTTTTAACTTTAAGAGAGCCTGTGAATAATCTTTTGAAGAGACTATCATTTTCTTTTATAACCTCAGTTGCACCAACAATTACAGTTGATGGCTCAACAAGTCTGTTTGCAATATCTAAATAATTTTCACCAACAAGCCTATCTGCACCAAGAAAAACAAATGCATCAAATTTATCTTCAAGAATAATTTTTTCAACAAACATTGAAAGCGCTCTGTCTTTTTGGTAATACTCAGGATTTTCAATACTATGTATTCTCGCGCCATGCGCAAAATCAGGAACAACTGTTTTGTTTTTCGCACTGTTTTTATACATAACATGAACTTCATAATTTGCTTTTGGATAGCTTTGATTATTCAAAATCTTAAGAAGTTCATATAAATTTTTATTTTTGTCACTAGCCCAAATAATGACACACAAGTTATTTTGCGCCGTGTTTAATAACAATTTTGTTTCTTGCTCTTTTAGGAATTTTTTAGAATTAAATGACTTAACAACAAATGTTAAAAAATAAAGGGCATAAACTGCAAGATAAATAAGTATTAAATATGCTATGAAGTTAGTTATAAACATATGTTTATTTTAAAAAAAATATAATAAAAAATCTAGCTTTTTTAATTTAATTTTGCAATAATAGACATATAGAAAATTTAAGAAAGGCGAAAAATGACAGAATTCTATTTTTTAAATGGCGAATATGTACCAGCAGCTGAAGCGGTTCTACCTGTTAGAACACACGCATTTTTATATGGAACAAGCGTTTTTGAAGGAATTAGAGCATACTATAACCAAAAGCAAGATAAAATGTATGCATTTCGTATGAAAGAACACTTTGAAAGAATGCATAACAGCTGCAAAATCATGTTTATGGACCCAAAATATTCTGTTGAAGAATACTGCAATATCACAAAAGACTTACTTATTAAAAATAACTATAGAACAGATGCATACATTAGACCAACTGTGTTCAAAGCAGCACAAAAAGTTGGCCCAAGTTTATTAGATAACCCAGATGGTGTTTTAATTTTTACAACCGCGCTTGGTTCATACTTCACAAAAGATGAAGGCTTGAACGTTTGTGTTTCAAGCTGGGACAGACTCGAAGACAACACAATTCCACCAAGAGCAAAAATTTCTGGCGCTTACGCTAACACTGCGCTCATCGTAACAGAGGCTAAACTTGCAGGCTTTGATGACGCTATTGTTTTATCAAATGATGGGCA
>JAZNJP010000115.1:0-5258 GCA_045578125.1 Candidatus Gastranaerophilales bacterium
TGAATTTAAACCGTTCTTAAATATCAACAAAGAACCTTGGCAAGTTCTTGAGCTTTTACCAGGTGTAACTCGCGCGAAAGCCAAAAATTTGGCTATGCAAATTTCCGAAATAAGAAATGTTGAAAAATTTGAAGAATTTTATAAGATTATAGGGCTTGAAAGCGCTCTACATGAAATCAACAAACGAATTATTAAGTTTCATTAAAAATTCAAGTTATATTTTGCCAATTAATTAAAGTTTATTGTTTAAATGCCGTTTTCCTAAAACGTATGGTTATTAATATGGATGGACTATGGAAATTTTAAACTTAATTTCAAAGGCTCAAAGTTACTTCGAAAAAAAGAGTGTTACAGAAACAAACTCAAAAGAAAAGGAAAAGACAAGTAAGCTTTCAGAAGATAATCCTAACGAGGATATATTAAGGTATATAGAAAGCTCAGATTCATTATCTTATGAGCAATTAGAAGAAATTGTTTTAAAAGAAGAACTCAAAAACCTCAGTAATGAAATTATTACTGAGCTAACCAAAATGCTTGCAGACGGCAAAATTACGCAAGAAAATTTTGATGAAATTAGCGAAATTTTATCTAGCGGCATAAATTTAGAAGGAATTGAGAAACTCCAAAAAATTATAAGCAATTCTGAAGAACCAGAGTTCAAGAGCGTATATGATAACCCTAGCGACATCGAAAAAGTATTGGGCGAACTAGATGCAAAAAGCTATAGTTCCGTAATGAATAAAGTAGATGGCATTAATTCAATCAAAAAGTTGGAAATTTCAACTACGGGTTCTTGTAAAATTTCAACAAAAGACAATAGCAATATTATGCTTTCGCAAAGCGGAAGTATAATTCATTCCTATGATAATGATTACAAAACTGGTTTTGATATCTACGACGAACAGGACAGATTAGAAACTTCAACATATGTTGACCACAAGAAAAATGACACAACCGTCACAGAGCAATACGAATATAATGAAGACGGCAGCTACAAAGAAACAATTGACACATCAACAGAACCAGACACGCAAAAAATAGTTAGCGTTGATAAAAATTCAAATATAACCAACGTTGAAATAAAAAATAAAGCAACTGGGGAAATTACTCAAGACGAAACATTTGCACAAACAATGAACTCAACTGTAATAGGTGGTGCTAATGCAAATCCAGCTGCAGGAATTAGCTCTGATGGACCAACAAACGCAGACATTGCATCTGACGAAGCAGAGTTGGCAGCACTACAGGCTGAACAAACAGCAACACAAGAAGATTTAACAGCCCAAGAAGCATCATATGACCAAACAAACACAGAAAAAGAGCAAGAAGTTGGTGCGATTGACGGAAAAATTGAAGCTGAACAAGGCAATTTAGACTCAGCGAATGCTGAGCAAGATGCAGCACAAAGTGAAGTTGATACAGCAACTGCAGAATGCGAAGAAGCGCAAGCAAATGTAGATACAGCGCAAGGCGAAGCAGACGAAACCGAAGCTGCATTAAATGATGCAACAAATGCAACAGCCGAAGCTCAAGAAGCACAAGACACTGCAGCGGCAAATGAAACACAAGCAGCTTCGGAAGAGCAAGCAGCACAAGGTGAATCCAACACAGCAAATGATAATTTATCTACAGCAACTGATGCAACAAATACGGCATCTTCTGCAAAACAAGCTTCAGGAGCAGATTTATCGGCAGCAGTAACAAAAACAAACAGCGCATTCAATGTAAAAACCCAAAAAGACCAAGCTGCTAAAGATGCCGAAAGAGCATACAAAAGTGCCGAAGCAGAAAAAAATGCGAAAAAGAAAAATGTAATTGATTATTTATGTGATGCTTGGAACTGGGTGTGCGAAAAAGTGTCACAAGCTTGGAATGCTTTAACCAAGGCCAAAAACGAACAAAAAGAAGCGGTAGAAGATTATAAAAACAAAAAGTCTGACGAAGATAAAAAACGCGTTATAGACGAAAAAGCTGAAGCAGAACTCAAAAAGAGACAAGACGAACAAGACACTGCGCAATCTGTTGCAGACGCGGCTCAAGTTGTGTTAGACGCAAAAACTGGTGCAAGAGAAGTTTCTGACGTAGAACTCGCAAATGCACTTATGGATTTAGCAGATGCAATGATGGTGCAAGAAGGTGCTGAAACAGATCATGACGGCGCACTTGAAGCTCTTATGCTGGCTAATGGTTATAAAGAGAACGCTGATGGAAATCTTGAAGACGCACAAGGCAATTTAGTTTCATGTCAAGAAATTATAGCAGGACTTGAAACGATGATTGGCGGCTTAAGCACAGAAAGAAGCAACACCGAAGCTTCATACAACCAAGTACTTACAACAACTGCTGCCGTTATCAAAGGAGACCAACAAAAAATTCAAACTTTGGGAACAGAAATTGAAGCTCTCCAAAAAGATATAACTCAAAAGAAAGCAGAACTTGCACTTCAAGAAGAAATGGTTACAAGATTAGCCACTGAAAGAGGTGACATGAACGCTTATGGCACACCAGAATCAGAAGATGAATATTGGTCTGATCGTAAAGTGCTTGAAGAAGCAATTATGTCTGGTAATCCAAAACAAATAGAAAAAGCATATAAAGAATTATTTGGCGATAATGACGTAATGGTTGACGCTTCGGGTAAGGTTGTTGACCCAGCTACATTGACCGAAGACGAATTAGCAAAATGCACAACGAAAAAAGTAAGTGAATTAAGCGGAGACCAATTAACAAACAAAGTTGATTTAGATAAAGCAGCTGCGCTTCAATCTTCACAAATGGCAGAAATGTTGGCTGACGGTGGATTTTGTGTAGATGGTCAACCACTTAGCCAAGAAGAATTAAACGAAGCATTAATCAAGCAAGCCGAGGACCAAATTGCCGAGCTTGAAAAAGCAATGAACGCTCAAGGTATTATATCTAAAGGCGTTGGCGGTTTAAATAATGTACTTGGTATCGGCACAACTGGTAACGATGCCAAATATGAAGTTGAACGCTATAAACGTTTAGTTGAACAATTAAAAACTTGCAAAAACCCTACTCAATATGCAGCGCTATATAAAGAAGTTACGGGAAATAATTTCTCTGCGAATGAAGTTATTCAACTTGCAGCGTACAGAAAAGCAAATAATATGCCTGCTTCTCCAACAACAAGCAAGGCGCCACAAGTGCCTGCTGAAAACAAGGTAGATTTAGGTGAATATGTTGACCAAACTTTAGAAGCTTGCAAAGGCGAAGATGGCAAAGTTAATACATCATATTTAAGTAAAACAGGCAATTCTAAAGGTGCTGAAGCAATTGCAGATTATAAAGAAACACAAAAGAACATCGTTGAAGGTGCGAAAGGTGTTGTTGTTGGTGTTGTTTCAGCAGTTGTTGCAGTTGCAGCCGTTGCCGCAACCCCATTCACAGGTGGCGCATCATTAGTAGCACTTGCGGTTGTAGGTGCAGCAGTTGGTGCAGGCACGAGCGTTGCCCTTGGTGCAATTGATAGCGTGTATGATGCCGATGGTAATGGTGATCTTGATTTCAATTACTCATTAGATGATTTAAAACACGACGCAATAACAGGCGCAATAACAGGTTCTGTAAGCGCTGTTACATCAGGAGTTGGTGATAAAGTAACTGGCGCAATAACATCTAAAGTTTCAGGCGCTGTAGCCACATCAGGAAAAGAAGCAGTTAAATATGGTGCAACTAAATTTGTTGGCAAAGTGGCTGGCGAAGCAACAGAAGGGGCTATAGATGGTTTTCTTTCAGCCGGCGCAGACTATACATATCGCACAGCACAAGACGGCTCATTTAGCTTTGGCGGACTTTTAAAAGCAAGCGGACAAGGTGGATTAATGGGTGGCGTCGTTGGTGGTGGTATGGGTGCTGCTGGTGGAGTTTTCTCAGGCACCAAGCATTTCATTGATGGCAAAATTATGCAAGGCAAAGTTGATGATATATTAACTATGGGTGGCACAAAACACGTAATTGATATTGATGAAAACACAAGTGTAATCGATTACTCGCCAAATCCAAACGCTGGCACAGACTTGGCTATACCAGGTGGCTCAAGCGGAACTCCTGATTTAAAATTAGAAGATGTAATTGCAAATAATTTAGACCCTAAATACATACAAAACGGTCAAATCAATAAATGGTCCATTAACCAAATAACCCAAAATGCGAAAGGTGCTCAAAAGGCATTAAAGAGTGCAGGACTTGGCGATAACGCAATGGCGGTGCTAAACAATGTAAGCACAGATAATTACGCAAAAATTCCAAAAGTTACAGAAGCATTAACAAACAAAGGTAATATGGCGGCTCTAAAATTAGAAGGGCCAGACGGAAAAATTGATGTAGATAAAGCTTCTAATTTCATTTCAGGAATTGACGAAATTAAAACAAGACCTGATGGCTCACTAGAGCAAATAACAGCATATGGTGAATATGGGCAAAAAGTTGCGCTTGATTTTGACGAAAATGGCAAATTGACCAAAATGGGCTTTGCAGATGACGTCTCTAGCACTGATGGTAGAGGAAATCTCATAGGTGACGGCGGAGACATCGATGCCACAGGCGGAGACGCGCATGTTGACACAAGTGACACTGATATTAATTCCGACAGCACTGATACGCACATTGACACAAGTGATGCAGACATTCACGCTGACTCTGGAGATAGCCACGTTGTCATAAGCGATGGCGATGTCATAGGAGAAGACGGAAGCATAATCTCAGGTGGCGGTACAAAAGTTTCAGACGGTGGCACAAAAGTTGCAGATGGCGGCACAAGCTCTTCTGGAACAACTGCTACCCCAAGAGAAGACTTAAATAAATATATTAATCCTGACAGTACTCCAACAACACCAGTGGTTTCAGAAAATGCAAAAGAATTTATTACTGATAAAGCAGAAGAATATTATCAAGACGAAATATCTAAACTAATTGAAAAACAACAAAAAGGTTTGCTACCTTGGAATGTTGATATTCAAGCAATTGCAAGAGAAAACACAAATGATTACATTGAACATTTGGAATTTTACTTTGGACGCAGAGATTTGTTTGACGGTGTAAGCACAAATCCTGATATGAAATGGGCTCAATTTACCCCAACCGACCAACATCATGGCGCTTGGAAAATGCACGTATTCGCAGGCTCTGAAGCTGATTGGCAAAACATAGCAGATAAAATCATTCCATATTTAAAAGACAACGATGTCGATTGGAAAACAAGTCTAGATTTAGATTTTTCAGACGCAAACCAAAGAGGC
>JAZNJP010000116.1:0-1956 GCA_045578125.1 Candidatus Gastranaerophilales bacterium
TGAAGCTGCAATTAGGGCGGGGGCTGATATAGTAAATGATGTTTCTGGCTTTAGTTGGGATGAAAAGATTATAAATGTGGCGCATAAATATAAGAAAAAGTATGTCCTAACTCATTCTATTGGAACGCCTGAGAATATGGATAATATGAATCATTATATTAATTTGGTTGATGATATTTATTCTGAGCTCAAAACGAAAGCGGATTTTCTTTTGGAAAAAGGTTTTGATGCTGATGATTTGATTATTGACGTGGGTTTTGGTTTTGCGAAAGATGTAGAGCAAAATTATGAACTAATGACAAAAATTTCTGATTTTAGGTCATTAGGGTATAAAATTTTAGTTGGAGCATCAAGAAAAAGATTTTTGTCTGATTTGCGAAAAGACTCTCAAAAACCTTTGCTAGATGATATTACTGCATTATCTTCTTTTTATTTAGCTGAACATGGTGCCAGCATTTTGCGCGTTCATGATGTTGCTAAAACAAAACTTGCGCTTGATTTTCTTTCTCGTCTTTCAAGATAAAACATTTGTAATTAATACAAGAACACCCCAAAGGCACGTTATGCATAATTGCATGACAATAAAATTACCTATACACATTTTCCACTCCTTTAATTTGTTTTTTTATTTTATTTGAAGAAAAAGTGTGCGCACTTACTCTCTTGGGTATTATCTTGGGTAATATATTTTCTTTAATTTTCTTAACAAAAAGCCCAATAAATACGCAACTTTTTTTATGTTTGGATTTTATTTATAAAGAGGCAAGGAAAATCACGTGAAAATTCAAAGTATATCAACAAATAATTTTAATCAAAAAAATGTAAAAAAACAGGAGTTCAAAGGGGCGGTTGATGCTCTCGTTACGTTTTGGGACGTAATTGGAAAAGGCGGAATGGCCGCAAGTTTTATTCTTCAGGACGTCTGTGGTTCTGTTCTTCCGAGAACTTGGGTTGAGCTTAATCGTGGTAAAGAGGAAACTGGCAAATTAAACTATGCTGCTGCGGCTGAAACAGCAATTAGGGAATGCACAACTTCGCCTACTTTATTCTTAGCTCCAGCTGTTACTATGGGACTTATAACTGCTGCGATTGGTAAGGCGAATGGGTTACCACTTTCGCAAATTAATGATTTTACGGCAATTATGAAAGAAACCGTTGAAGAAATGGGTGAAGAAGCTGTTAAATCAAATCCTAAAGAATTTAAAAAGGCTTTTTATAACAAAGTTATTTCTTCGATAGCTGAAAATACATTTGCTGGCACTGTTTCTGAAGATGATCTCAGGAGTGCGGTTAAACATATAGATAAAGTTGTTGAAAAAGCGGTTTCAGTTGATGGAAAGGTTGATAAAAAACTTTTAAAGCAAACATTTAATGAATTAGATTCTTCGTTTGCGAAATTTAAGCAACATTCTGTTGCAGATTATTCTTCAGCATTTTCTAATGCAGTTTTAAGAAAAGATGGTTCAGAAGATAGGGTTTCTACTTTATTTAAAAATGCTGAAAATTATTATAATGATTTTTCTAAAAAACTTTCTAAGTCAGATGTTAAAGCAGGTCAACTTTTAGATAGCTTTAAAAATTCGAGACTATCTTCAAGATTTGTAACTGGCATTGTCGCAACACTTGCAACAATGGGCGCTATGTTCATGCTCCCTAAATTGTATCAATTGAGTGATTCTAACCCAGTTTCTGATGGCGGAAAAGCAAATGATAAAGTGAAACCAGAAGTAAATGCAAAAGCTGAACAAAATAACAGTGCTTCAAAAGTAGCATTCAAAGGTGGCATACCTTCATCACTTTCAAATAGCGGTTCTTTATTGTCTAAGATTGGTAAATTCTTTGATCCTAAGGGGCTTGCTATTAGCCCAGGGGCGCTAACTTTAGTTCTTTCAACTTGCGTTGTTATTCCAAGAATGTTGAATGCAAGAGACAACACAGAAAGAAGAGAAGTTTTCA
>JAZNJP010000117.1:0-9979 GCA_045578125.1 Candidatus Gastranaerophilales bacterium
AGTTGGTTCAAAGCTTTCTGCTGAGCAATTCTTAACTGTTCAAACTCTATTCATATTAATTTTAGGCATTGTTGCATTCTCGCTTGCAACAGCAGCAGGTGTATTAATGGCAAAATTAATGAACGTATTCAGCAAAACAAAAATCAACCCACTTATTGGTTCAGCTGGTGTATCAGCAGTTCCAATGGCAGCTCGTGTTTCAAACAAAGTTGGTCTTGAAGCAAATCCTCAAAACTTCTTGTTGATGCACGCTATGGGTCCAAACGTATCAGGTGTAATCGGCTCAGCCGTTGCAGCTGGTGTGTTGCTTGCACTTTGCGGCTAATACACAATAAAAGTTCAAAAGAGCGCCAGAGGTGGCGCTCTTTTTAATTAAAAAAAATATTTTCTAGGCGCAATTAACAACTAAAATTGTGGTTGAATTTGCCTAATTGCCTCATAAACCGCAACAGCAACAGTGTTTGAAAGATTAAGACTACGAAGCTCACCATACATAGGAAGTCTGATATGAGAATTTTTATCAAGCTCCATAATCCAAGAAGGCAAACCCTTGGACTCTGAACCAAACACGAAATAATCACCATCTTTAAATTCAAAATCAAAATGCGGCTTTGTGCCGTGAGTTGTAAAATAATAAATATTTCCACCAGTTTGTCTAACATGTTCTAAAAAATCTTCATAAGAGACAAACTTTAATATTTCAACTTTATCCCAATAATCAAGCCCAGAGCGCTTCATGTATTTGTTAGACATTGAAAAACCAAGTTTCCCAACAAGTATTAATCTAACATTTGTGCAAGCACAAAGACGAGCAATATTACCGGCATTCTGTGGAATTTCAGGCTCGTGCAGAACAACTGATATAAAAGGTTTCATTATTTTAAAAACCTCTTAGATTCAAACACAACTGGAAGGCCGCGAAGAACACAGTAAATAACCGCAATCCAAGCGCAAATTGTTCCTGCAAGGAATATATTTGCTTTAACAACTGGGTCAATTGGAGCATTTGGGTTGCCTGCAATTAAAAGAACAAATGCAACCGCTTTAACAACCGCGTAAGTAAATCTGCAGAAAGGAGATGCAACGATAAATTTTGCAACTGGGTTCTGCATCATAGTTTTATCGCCAAAAGCAGTGTATCCTTCAGCAAGTGCAAGCGAGCGAAGGCTATCAACCACAAAACCACGAGTGATAAATAGCACTGGAATTATAACATGCACAAGCCCAAGCGCTGAAAAAACAATCCAATAAACATTTTCAACAATTCTATCGCCCATAATATCAAGAACTGCACCAAGTTTTGATGTTAAATTAAATTTTCTTGCAACAAAACCATCAAGTCCATCACCCCAAATGACAAGAATGGTAAGAACAATTGCCAACCAATAATTAGCTTCTGTTGGATGAAATAGAAGCGCAAGCGCAACAAACGCAAGCAATATTCTTGAAATAGTGATAAAATTAGCCATTTTCTATTAACTCCTTATTTATAATTTTGGCAGTTTCTGCCGTACAATTTTTATCGGACATCAGTTTTTTAAATTCTTTTAATTCCTGCTTCATAGGTTCAGGATTTTGCATAATTTCAATAACTTTTGATGCAATTTTGTCCGCTTCACAATCATACATCAAAAATTCAGGCACAATATCTTTATCAGAGATTATATTCACAAGGCAAGCACGTTTAATTGAGCGAACCATAAGATAGATAATGTAAAATAAAAATGGACCACGATATGCAATTACAATAGGTGTTTCATATAACGCAGCTTCAAGTGCAACTGTGCCACTAGCGAGTATTGCAAAATCTGAAAGCGCTAATAATTCTTGGTTTTCACCTTTAATTGTTTTGTATGGCACACAAAATGCAGAATTTGGCAAACTTTTAGCATACGAGAATACAAACTGAACATCAGGAAGCGCACTCTCAATAATCCCTACTGCTTTTAAGAAAATTTTAAGTAAAAATTTAATCTCAAACATTCTTGAACCTGCAAAAACAGAGATTAGTTTTTTGTTTAAATCAAGGCCGTGACGTGCAAAAAATTCTTCTTTATTTGGAACATTTGCCATCTGCCCAATTAAAGGATGTCCAGCATACTCAGATTTAACACCAGCTTCTGTATAGAATTTTTCTTCGAAGGGGAAAATAGTAATCACTTTATCAATATTTTTCTTAATTGTTTTTAAGCGCCATTTTCTTGAAGCCCAAATTTGTGGCGGAATAAAATAGAAAATCTTAAAACCTGCTTTTTTCAAGTGTTTTGAAATTTCTAAATTAAAAGCTCCATAGTCTGTTAAAATAACTAAATCAGGCTTGAATTCATTTTTTAAATATTCAACAATACGTTTTCCAAGGGAAAGATGGTTAAGAATAATTTTTAAATTCATTCCCATAGCAGACATCTTATCGTGCCCAGAAAAAAGCTTAACGCCAGCACTTTCAAGGTTTTTCCCACCGACAGCTTCGATTATGACATCTTCATTTATTTTTTTTAATTCACGAACAACATTAGACGCATGTAAATCGCCTGAAAACTCGCCCGTAATGATAAAAATCTTCTTTGCCATATAATAATTATGCTACAATCAAAAAAAACAATCAACTTGTAAAGTTATGGTAAAATGTAAATATGAAAAAAATTATAACGCTTGGAATAATAACATTGGTGACAACCACACAAATTGCTTCAGCAATTGGCGTTGGGCAATATAAAAATAACGCCTGCGGGCTTGCAGATGGCATTAAAATTAACTGGGGTTTTAAAAAAGAAGGTAAAAAATTTATTGAACTAAAAGAAGAATGCCAAGATACAAACTATGAAAAAAACAATGGCATAGACCCTAAAAAAGAGGGTTACAACGAATACGAAACATATAAAAGAATGTTAGACGAAGAAATTTATTTTTAATGCACTACATAAAAAGTGCTTTAATTGAATCCATACATTGCTTAATAACATCTTCCATATATCTTGTTGAGCCAAGTAAGAAGAACACCATCAATATAATTCCGCAGTAAATTTTAAATGGTAGAGAAACCATAAAAATATTCATTTGTGGCATCATTTTTGCCATTAAGCCAAGCAATAAGTCAGTTACAAGTAAAACTGCAAAAATTGGCATAACAAGAGAAAATGCAATCTGGAAAATATTTGACGCCATAACGATAATTGCTTGCACGAATTCGGGTGTTAAAAAATTCACAGAAGTAATTGGAATTCTTTGAAAGCTAAGATAGAGTGCTTCAAAAATCCATATATGAGCACCCAAAATAAAAAAGACAAGAGTACCAAGATAGGCATAAATTGACGAAACAACAGAAGCTCTGCCGCCAGTTGCAGGGTCTAGAATTTCAGACATCGAAAGAGTCATCTGAATACTCACAATTGAACCTGACATGGTAAAAGCCTGAAAAACAAGATTTAAAATAAACCCAATTAAAAATCCTAAGAAAAATTCAATTAAAATATAAATTATAAGCTGCGGCGCAGTATGCGGGAATACAAAACCACCCGATTTTAAAACAGCGGGAAACATCAAAAAAGCAACAAGTCCAGCAAGAAAAAGTTTGATAATTGGTGGAATTCTAAAGCTTGAAAAAAATGGTGCAGAAGAAAATAAGCCCGTCAAACGAGTGAATATCATCATAAAAACTATAACATTTTTTGGTTGATAAAGTGCTAATAAATCAGGCATTTTCCTTCTCAATTAATTCAATTTCAACTCCATCTGGGTCACAAATAAATGCAATTTTTGTTTTTTTATTTGGCTCATTAACACGATTTAAAATAAATGGCTCCCATAGCCATTCATAGCCAAAATCTTTAAGTTTGACGCCAATTTCATCTAACGATTTAACACCAAATGCAAAATGCCCAAAACATTCGCCAAGCTGATATTTTTCAGGTGTTTCAAAATTTGCAGTAAGCTCAATTGCACGATGACCAAAATCATCTTCAAGAAAATACAGTTTACAATCTTCAAGCTCGGAAACTTTTGCAAGTTTTAGCCCGAGAAAATCTTGATAAAACCTGAGCGATTTTTCTATATCTTTAACTCTTATCATTCCGTGTAAAAATTTCATAAATCCTCCTCTAAACCTGAACAGGAACTTCTTCTAGTAATTCAGCAGGAATTTCTTTTGAAGAAGTTATTCCTAAAGTTTTAAGTTTTTCAGTTGTTTTAAACAAGCTATCTTCACCTCGGGTAAACCTATTCAAAGCCTTTGTAAACTCGCCGTCAGTATCCCTAAGCTTTCTTTGAATTGCAAGTAAATCTTGAGAAAATGCATAAAATTTATCATACAAAGAAGCGCCAAGAGATGCAATTTCAAGAGCAGATTCGTTTTGTTTTTCTTGCGCTAAAAGCATTTTAACAAGCCTTAGCGTTGCAAGAAGCGAAATATTGCCAATTAAAATAATGTTATTATCTAATGCAAAATGGACAAGCGCATTGTCATTGTAAATCACAGATAACGAACTCTCAAGCGGAATATACATAAAGATAAAGTCTGGCGAATTAATGCCATCTGCTTGTGCATAGTTCTTTTTTGCTAAATCTTTAATCGTGTTTTTGATATCTGATTTAAAGTTTTTAAGTTGTTCGTCCTTATCTGCTTGAGTTTCAGCATCAATATAGCGCAAGTATGAAGTTAAGTTCAATTTTGAATCAATGACAATATTTTTATTATCAGGCAAATTTAGAACAAAATCAGGGTAAACTGCCCTATAATTGCCGTCTGCATTCACAGAATGAGTTGCGAAATGTTTAACATAATGCACATTTTCTTGCATACCACACGAATCAAGTAAAATCTGAAGAGTGTCTTCACCATATTCGCCTTTTTTGTTGCGATTTTCAGTGAGAGCCAAAGTAAGATTTTTAGTAACATCTTGAGCTTCTTTAGTGTTTTCAATAAGTTTCCCAATCTCCGTTTTCAAAGAAGAATTATCTTTAGCATTTGATAATTTAAATTCACTCACTTCATGTTGATATCTTTTGATTGCATCGTCTAATGGCTTTAATTTTTCCTCAATTGAAGTTGAATTTTGTTTCAATAATTGGTTTTGATTATCAATCAAAGCTTGATTTGCAATATTTTTAAATTCATCTTTAAGAGTAGATAAGATGTTATCTGAAGTTTTGGCGCTTTTTTCAAATGAAGTAACGCTTTCCTCGAGTTTTGCATTTAAAACTTTCAAATCAATAATTTCTTTATTAAATTTTGTTTTTGCAATTAAATATGCGCATAAAAAACCAAAAACAAAAGCTATTAGCGTAACTAAAATATATAAAATCATATTTCCCCTTAAAATCCTCTTAAAGTAATTATATCGCAAAGTTGAGATATTATAAAATATTTGAGTAATTGTAACAATTTTAGTATAATGAGAAGTATCTAACATGCGGAGAATATAGTTATATGACATTTGATATTAAAGACTTTCTATTAAAAATTGCAAAAAAGAACATCTCAGACGTTCATATAACTCTTGGAAAACCGCCAGCAGTAAGAAAATCTGGGGTAATTATTAAAGTTAATTTACCTCCAATTACCCAAGAAGACATTACGGAAATTTTAAAAGAAATTGCCCCTGGGGATTTTTATCTTCACTATGCAGACTATGGTTGTCAAAACCTAGATTTCACCTATGTTATTGAAAACGTTTCAAGGTTTAGGGCAAACTATAGTTTGAACTTTGGAAACCCAAGAATTACGCTCAGAACAATTCCTTACGAACCACTTCTTGTAAATGATTTGAAGCTTCCGCCTGTTTTAAACAATTTAACAAAATTAAATAACGGAATTATTTTCTTAACAGGTCCAACAGGTAGTGGCAAATCAACAACAATTGCAGCACTAATTGAAACAATTAATAGAGAAAAAGCAAAACATATTATTACAATTGAAGATCCTATCGAGTTTATTTTTAGGGATAAAAAATCATTAATCACACAAAAATCACTCGGTGTAGATATTGAAAGTTTTGCACTTGGCGTTAAATTTGCAATGAGGCAAGACCCTGACATTATCCTCGTTGGCGAAATTAGAGACAGAGACACAATGGAATCAGCACTTGCAGCGGCCGAAACTGGTCACTTGGTTTTAAGCACAATTCACTCAAACTCTGCAATTAACACAATAGATAGGGTTGTGAACTTATTTGATGAACAAATAAGGGGCTTCATGCTTGAAAGACTCGCTAATTCACTAAGAGCAGTTATAGCACAAAAGCTCATTCCAACAGTTGACGGCGGAAGACTTCCAGCAGTTGAGCTTTTAACTGTTACCTCGACTGTCAAAGATTATATGAATAAGAAAAATTATGACGAAATTTACGAATTAATGAGGAAAAACGAGACAAACGAAATGTTCACGCTAAATAGCGCAATTTACAATATGCTAAAAGCTGGAAATATCACAAACGAGATTGCACTCGAATATAGTGACGAAAAAGTTGAACTGCAACAAATGATGTCAGGCTCATACAGAGGAACGGCAAAAAATTATATGGACACATTCATGGAGTAAGGAAATGTACACACAAGGGGAGAGCGAAACACTAATTTTAAAAAGGCTTGAATCAGCACTCAATAACGGAAGTAGCGAACAGTTGAAAGTTGCTGCGTATAAATTGCACGAAAAATTTCATTCAGGTCATAAGTTTGAATATAAAAATGAACTAAAACAAGTGCTTGATTATGTTGAAACACAAAGTTTTGAAGAAGATACAACTATTCTTTTGACATCAACAATCAAAGAAATACTGTCCCAAGCCGATGTAATTCAAGAGGAAAAAGAAAGTTCAGTCTCAGATATTATTGACTCAATTTTCCCTTCTTCAAATAAATTCAACGGAGAAACTGTAGATTTAAGGCAAGATACGCAAAACCATGTGATTGAAAAAAGCTACGCAGAAACATTTGCTCCAGCTCATGCAAATGAGGAAGAAATTCCACAAGAAGAAGTAAAAACAAATTACGCAAATGATTTTTATAAGCCAAAAGAAGAAGCTCATAGCTTCCAAGAAGAGCTGACGAAAGTTCAAAATTACGCTCAAGAAGCGACAGAGAAAGCAGAAACATATACAGAACAAACCCCAAAAGAAGAGCCAGTGCAAACATATACTCAAACACCAACAAATGATGAAATTAAAGAAAGATTTGAGAAGGCTGAAGAAAAAAATATTGCCACAACTGCAGTAGAAAAGCCTATGCGCGAAAGCGAAATTGCAATATTTTATGCTGAAAAAAATCCAGATATTGACGATAATTTAATCTTAGAAACAAATAATGCAATATACAAAAATGAAAATTTCTCAAAAACAATAGGCACCCTTAAAACATTTATAAACCTTGCTGAATGCGATTTAGGGAAAGTGGATGAATTGTTCTCAGCGATCTACTTTTATATGGGAAAAATTTCACTTACAACAACATCTGTGAACGGAAAAATTCTAGACATTCTTTCTTCTCTTGGAATTAAACCAAAAGAAGAAAATAGGAATTTCTATCCACTTCAGGGCTTAACAAGGCTTTTCAAATGTGATAAATGTAAAGATTCTGTTCTGCTTGAAAAGGGAACACTAGTTTCAGAATGCGAAAATTGCTCAGGAACGTTCTTGCCTGAAATCACAACATCAACAAACTTTTTATCGATGACTTTTGAAGAGGCGTTTGCATCATTTATTAACTCAAATGTTTGGATTTTAATTAACCCACCATTAATGACTGCAAATCCTGCAATTGTTAGAATGTTTGAACTTGCGGCAACAATTTCCGCACCAGAAGAAGTTTATATTTTAACTCAGGACGGAGTTAAAAAAGATTTCTATGAAAGTATGTTTAAACGAATTAACGAAAGCATAATCACAAAATCAAAATACAATTCAAACGAAGAGTTTTATCACGATTTTCAAAAAATGATATAAAATGGACAAACAATATACAACAGATGCCATCAATATAAAAAGCTATCCGCTCAATGATTTTGATAACATTTTGCTTATGTATTCAAAATCTTCTGGGCTTATTAAATGCATTGCAAAGGGCGCAAAAAAGCCAAAAAGTAAACTGGGCGCAAGAGCACAAGTTTTGTTTGCAAATAAGCTTATGTTAAACAAAGGCAAAACTTTTGATAAAATTACTCAAGCTCAAGGTCTAAACACATTTTCTAAATTAAGGGAAGATTTTGATAAACTCTCTTATGGGTTGTATTGTGCGGATTTTATTTCGATTTTCTGCGCAGATACAGAAGGCGAAGCGGAAATAATTTATGAAATATTCTATAAAACCTTGGAAAACATTGCAAATTCTGGCGATAAAAAAGAAATCTTGCTTAAGGTTCTAAAATTTCAACTTCATATTCTAGAAGAGCTCGGTTGGGGAATAGATTTTACGACTTGCTCATGTTGCGGAGCAGAAATTGAAAAATATTCATACTTCTCAAACGAAGAAAAAGGAAATTTCTGCGCGGATTGCACAAAGGGCAATATAAGAGTGCAAAAAATTCCAAAGAAACTTATAGATTTTTTAAGTGCACAAAAAAATGCACCTATTGATGGTAATACAAAGTATGATGAAATTGTTGACCTAAACACGGTCAATGTCTGTTTTCAGTTTATAAAAAAATACTCTGAAAAAATATCTGGCAAGGTTCAAAAATTTTCAGATTTTAATTTGATTGCCTCTTAAGGTAAATCAAAAATTCTTTATTGCCTGATTTAGAGCCTAAAATTGGCGATTCTATAACCCCAATTGTTTGAAGCCCAAGGCTTTCTGCATAATTTTTAACATTTTCAACAATACCAAGCCTAATATCTTCATCGACAATTAAGCCACCTTTTTTAACCTCATTTCTTTTTGCTTCAAATTGAGGCTTGATTAAAAAACCAAATTCTGCATCATTCGAGACAAAGTTTAAAACATTTTCAAGTACTTTCTCAATTGAAATAAAAGATAAATCCATCGACATGAAAGAAGGCAACTCGCCCATAAAATCTTTCTTATCACAGCCAAAAATATCAGCAAATGAACAATTTTTAGCATTTGTTTTCTCAATGTTTTTAACACGTTCGTCAGAAACTAATTTCCAAGCAAGTTGATTATAGCCAACGTCAACAGCGTAAACATATTTAGCACCCGCTTGCAACATGCAATCAACAAAACCGCCAGTTGAAGCACCAATATCAATAGCAACTTTATCTTTTAAATCAATATCAAAATGCTTAATTAAAGCATTTAATTTCAAGCCACCGCGAGAAACAAAAGGCATTGATTTGACTTCAATTAAAACAGGATTATCGCCTTCAAAAATTTCAGGGTTATATAACTCTCCTGCTTTGCGTGCAGGCTCACCCCCAATTTTCACATTACCTGCTAAAATGTTTGCTGAAGCCTTTGCTTTGGTTTCAAAATATCCAAGTTCAAAAAGAATTAAATCAAGACGCTTTTTCATAAAATTCTCTAAACAATGTGCTGTTCTTCTTGGAGCGCAACACCTGCGATTTGATTTGACATAATGCTTACTTTTTTAATTGGGCCATTTGCAGATAATTCAACTAGTTTTGGTTGCGCTAAGGAATTAATAATTTCTTGTATTTCTTTGTATTTTTCATGTGGGTTATCAAAATACAAAACAAGTGGTGCAGCCCAAGACTTTCCGAAAAGCAAAAGCGATGTTTTAGTTTTAAAATTTTGCTGAACAAATTGTTGCGACATATTATATCTCCAAATTAAAAATCTTAGCGGCATTTGAAGTTGTAACTTGAGCAACTTCATCTAATGAAATATCTTTTATACTAGCAATTTCGCGAGCAATTAAAGGGATATATGATGGTTCATTTTGCTCACCTCTAAATGGATGCGGGGTAAGATATGGGCAATCTGTTTCAAGAACAATGTTGGCAAGCGGAATTTCTTTAACCACTTCTTTTATGGTTTTTGCATTTTTAAAAGTAACAACACCACCAATACC
>JAZNJP010000118.1:0-4195 GCA_045578125.1 Candidatus Gastranaerophilales bacterium
CCCGCTTCCAAACACATTACATGTAAAAGTTGATAAAACAAAAAACATATCAAAAGTTATGACAGCACTGGAAGGTGTTAAAGGTATTAATGATACCAGTTATGCAAAAGATTTAATTAAAAAGTTTGAAATTATTAATCAAATCAGCCATACCGTAACGCTTTTTGTGGTTATCCTTTCTTGCGTTTTAACTCTTGTTGTTATTAATAATACAATTGAGCTTGTTATTCAATCTAGAAAAGATGAAATCGAAATTATGCGTCTTATGGGCGTAAATAATTGGTATATAAAAACTCCACTTGTTCTGCAAGGTGCAATATATGGTTTTCTTGGAGCATTGATAGCTATTATTCCTGTAAATATTATCAGTGGATATATAGTTCAAATGCATAATTTCTTTATGATTCCAATTAACCCTTATTCGCAATTTTTGACAGTTGCAGCTCTTCTATTTTTGGCAATAGGTTGCGCTGCTGGTGGTAGTTTGATGAGTATTAAAAAACACTTAGAGGTATAATAAATTGGAAAACAATGAAGCGGAACAACTAGTTAAAGAATTTAAAGAAATTCCTCCTATGCCAAATGTTATGATGAAGGCGCTCGAGGTAATTAGAAACCCATACACTGGCATTCAAGAGCTTGCAACAATTATGTCAGTTGACCAAGCAATTTCTGCAAAAACTTTATCTCTTGTTAACTCTGCATATTATGGTTTTAGGCAACAAATTACATCAATCAATAAAGCCGTCGTGCTTCTTGGTATGATGAAAGCAAAAAACATTATCATGTCTCTTGCAATGCGTCAAATGATGACAACTCAAGGTTCTCGTGAGCTTTGGGAACATTCAATTAGATGTGCAATTGCGTCAGAATATCTTGCTGCACAATTTAAATTTATTAACCCTGACGACGCTTTTGTTATTGGTTTCTTGCATGATATTGGTAAAATTTTGCTTGCGCAAAAAGATGCGGCTAAATATTCAAAAGTTAAATATATTGCTCAACAAAACAATCAAAGTTTAATTGAGCTTGAAAATACATTCTTCCAAGCAAACCATTGTGAATTAGGCGCTCTTGTGGCTAAAAAGTGGCAGTTGCCTGTAATTCTTGTAAACTGCATCAAATACCACCATAATCCAAGTCTTTCAAGTTTACCAGCAGCTTGCGGCATCGTTTATATTGCTGATAGGCTTGTTCAGGCGCAAGTTGGCGAAGAAATTTTGGAACCAGAAGTTATGGATAGGCTTCCGATGAGAATTTCAGACCCTGTTGGTCTTCGCGAGCAATTAATTTCAAAAACAAATATCTTCTTAAAAGAAATTTCAGCTAACTAATCATTTAAGATAATCTTTAAATTTTTTGCTTACATCAAAGTAATAGCCGCAACCATCTAGCGTTGTGCCGCCTCGTGCGATAAATTCTGGGTTAATTGCTGGGTAATCCCTGCAGTATAGAGAACGGAAGAAGTAATTTTTGCATTTCTTATCTTCGCCTAGGCTTTTGCATCTAAACAAAAGCGCGCCTTTGATGTTTTTTCTATCCCTAAATTCTTCAGCCGTATAGTCACCTTCGTATGTGCCCGCAATTTCAAAGGAATAATATCTTTTGTTTCTCTTTCTTAAATCTTCAAATTGTCGAACTTCTTTAATGTAGCCGTCTTCATCTGAAAACAGTATATTTTCGCAACAAGCTCCACACATTTTGCATTTTCCGCGAACGACATACTTGGATGTCGTGAGCCTGTTTTTGATATATTCTATCCATTGTTTTAATGGAGTTTTAAACACCCAAATATAGTCTTTTAATAGCATCTAAAATCCGCTCCAGTGATTGGTGTGTGTAAATTGTGCAATTCGAATACCTGAATAAAATATTTCCCAGCTTCTCTTGGCACAAAATAGTCTGTGTAATAATCCTCATATTCGAGCGCATCTCGTTTTGAGTAAACTATTTTTATTCCACCCATATGAACTTTGTCTGATTGATGAAGCACTTGATATTGTATTACGTCGTCTTTAAATTTTTTCTTAGCAATTACTCCAAAATACACTCTATTCCCTGCGCTAAAATGATATTTTGGTTTTTTCATAGAGTCTTCTGTAATTGGTTTATTATCCATAACAACACTATATTTCCTTCCGCCCCAAGCAAACGATGGCACTGTGATTAAAAATATAGCCAATGTAATAAATATTCTTTTAAACATTATTTCATTATTTCTTCGTATAGAATATCAATTTTTTGTTTAACTTCTGCTGTTAATGGATTTTCAGGCGCTAATTCAATAAACTTTTCATATGCAAATATCGCATCAGATTTTTTGTTTAATTTTTCAAGGCACAGGCCTTGCCCGTAATACGAAAGTGCAAAATCATTTTTATATTTAGCTGAATTTATAAAGTTTTCAAGTGCGGCTTCAACTTCGCCTCTGTCGTATTGAATTATACCTATGTTAAAATATGCATCTTGATTAATTGGGTTTATTGCAAGAGCATTTTTGTAGGCTGTCATCGCGTTTTCTTCATCGCCCTTGAGTTTATACGCGTTTCCTGCTTTAATGTATAATTCGTCACTATCTTTAATCGTTTGAAGTGCTAATTCATAATTTTTAACTGCTTCTTCGTAATTTTGCGCTTTTAATTCATTATCGGCTAGTGCTGCGTATGCTGTTGCTGATTTAGAATCTAGTTCTAGTGCGTGTTTAATTACGGCTTTTCCACTTTCAATATCATTCATATTCGTTAAACTTTCGCCATATTCAACAAATGTCTCAGGGTCTTCTGAATTTAACTGAATTGCAATTTCGTAATTTTCAACAGCTTTTGTTTTCATGCCCATGTCTTCATAGGTTTTTGCGAGCCCTTTGTAAGCTTGAGTGTTTTCTGGGTCCATTTGAATTGCTTTTTGATATGACGCACGAGCCTTTTTGTAATCTTTTTGTTTTGTTTGAGATTTAGCTTGCGCCACGTAGCTTGAATATAGTGTGTCATTTATTATTTTTCTTGTTAAATCATATTTTTTAAGACTTGCTTCAGATTCACCAAGCAAGGTTTTGAGCATACTTTGTGCTTCTTTAAAATCTCCATAACCTTGGAGCGCAAGTGCTTTGCTATACTTATAATTTAAATTTGTTGGAACTTTTGCACATAATTCATCATATAAAGGCAAACTTTGTGTGTATTTGCCTTGAATGTGGTATAGTTTCGCAAGTTCAAATTTAACATTCACATTTTCTGGAGCTTGCTCAGCGCCTTTTTCTAGAATATTTTGTGCTTCGCTTAAATTATTTTGCCCTATATAAATTATTGCAAGGTTCATATAAGCATCTCCCTCGCTTGGAAATGCTTCAATATATTCTTTGTATGTTTTAATTGCTTCTTGGGTTTTGCCCAGTTTTGTTAAAAGATACGCATAATCAAATTTCAAATTTGGCATATCTGGTTGAAGCTCAAATGCTTTTTGGAAGTTTTGATACGCAGTGTTTAATTCTCCTGAATATGTTTGCGCCATGGCAAGGTTTGCCCAAGAACTATAATCGCTTGAATTTATTGCAACTGCTTTTTCTAAATATTTTTTTGCTTCATCAAATTTTTTGTCTCTTAAATATGCAAGCCCCATACTAGCGTAATCTGAAAATTCCTCTGGGTTAACTTCAAGTGCTTTTAAATAAGCTTCTTGCGCCATTTTGTAATCTTTTTTTTGAAGATAAGAACTTGCTATATTTGTTCTCGCCTTGTTATTATCTGGGTAATATTGCAAGAAAATTTTGTAATTTTCAATTGCTTCGTCATATTTTCCACTTAAAAATAAAGTGTTAGCTATATTTGCAAGGTTGTATTTGTAGTTTGGTGCAATGATTTTTGCTTGCTCATAAGCATCAAGTGCCTCTTCATATTTTTGTTGCATTTGCAAAATGTTGCCGATTGAAATATATAAAAAGGCATCATCTGGCTTTAATTTCAATGTTTTTTGATAATAATTCAAAGCTTTATCGAAATCAACCGACTTAACACCGTCAAAAATATCGACACTTTCCATAATAGAAAGTACATAGTCTGCTTCTTTTGGTCCTAACTGACTGCCGTCAGGTCCGTAAGCCTTGTAACCATTGTATTTTGCGGGGTTATGACTCGCAGTTACAACAACACCCGCGTCGCATTTAAGATACCTTACTGCGAATGAAAGCATAGGGGTA
>JAZNJP010000119.1:0-15503 GCA_045578125.1 Candidatus Gastranaerophilales bacterium
ACTAAAACAAGCACAAATAGCTAGAAAACTCCATATTTCAGAAATTGAATTATCACAAAAATATTTTGATATGGTGAAATATGTGAAAAAAAATTTATACCCTTAAACCAGTTGACATTCCGTCCATTCTAAGTGGGGTAACATTTAAATGTGCCATGCTTGGGGCATTTTTAATTTTTGGCATAGGATGAACTACATAATCAGGCATTTTTGGGGCTTTTGCACCTTTTTCAAGCATTAATTTTTTTTGCGCCCTTGCTCCTATAGCATTTCTAACAATAGGAGTGATAATGTTACTTGAGACAATTGACCCTATAATCGAAGCAACGAGGGCAACCCCTTCTCTTCCTTTAATAAATTCAGGTGAATTTTTTGCAACATCTTTAAATAAAATTTTACCATTATCAACAGCTTTAACCGCAGCTTTTCTCATAGCTTCAGAGCAAAAATAATATAGACCTATGTTCAAAATGCCGTCTGCAGCTTCTTGAGGAAGCAAATAAAGTTTTTCACTTTTTGTTGTCTTCTTATCAATTGAAATACCAATCAAGTTAGCAATGCTTGCCAAAACCATGCAGCCAGTAGAAGCAACAATAATCAAACGAGCGGTGTTATCATTTTTTGCAAATTTTTCATATAAAGTGCTAAGTGCTTTTTTAAAAATATTGCAGTTATTCATTCAAGCCTCCTTTTTGGTCATTAGGCTTGTTGTGAAAAACTTTATCATTAATTAAGTTTTGATATTTATTAATTAATGGAACATCAAAAATAAAGTTTGTAATAGAAAGGGCAAGCAAAGATAAAATACTACCTAAAACAACACCATATCTTTTTAATTGAGCACTGTCAGCATTTTTAAGTGCATCAATTGCAAAAGCAGGATTTTTACTCTTAGAAAGCTTATCACCAGCGTTGTTACACAAAGCGCGAACAGCAATACCGGAAACAGTACCAACTATTGCACGCGACATGGAGCGAGACGCAGAAGTTTCACGAGTTCTTTTATCAACTTTTTTGTTATTAAGGTCAATTATAGGGTGCAAAATAAGCGCAGAGCCCCCAACAATCATTCTTTGTTGAGGCGTGCTAATAACTTCAGGGAGTCTTGTAAGTATTTTTGTTAACCTACCACCCAGCTTAAAAGGGCCTACTCCTCTGAAGGATAAATTATTTGCGTTGTTCACAGGATTTATTTTTGCCATGTATAAATAAACTCTATTACAAGGTTCTAGAAAAATCGTAAATATTAGAAATTGACATTTTTTTCAATAAATATTAACAAAAATTAATAAAACCAAGTCCCTAATAAGTGTACAAATTACATTATATCACTCCAAAATGCAAATTGATTAAATATTAATGTAAACTTAATATCTTTATGCTAAAATTTTTGTATGAAAAAGAAAAATATGTACATATTGGCTTTTTCGGCCGTAATGATTTTATGTTTATCATGCTTTATTTGGTCTTGGTGGGTAACAAAAGATATCCGCTCCAATGACTCACAAAGTCTAAGCGGGCAAAAACTTGAAGTTAAAAACTTATTTTTAACTGAAACCAAAGAGCATAAAAAATATTGGGAAATGTATGCTAAAAAAGGCTACTATTCAAGCCTAGATGACACAGTTACACTTGTTGACATAATTGGAAATTTTTACGATGAAAACGAAAAAGTAATAATGAGTTTTCGCGCTGACGAAGGCAGATATAACGAAAAAACAAAAGAAATTCATATGATTGGCAATATTTACGTTGTGGCACATGAAGGAACTTCTGTTCGCGCAGATGAATTCATATGGAAGGGGAAGGATGAATTCATAAAAGCGCAAGGAAATGTCAAAATAAACAAAAATAATGATATAATTACAACAAGCGAAAGAGCTTATTTTAACACAGATTTAACCAATTTCAGAGTTGAAGGAAGCTCGGTTACAAAAGTATTTGAAAAAAATAAAAATCTTGCGGAGAAAAAATGAAAAAGATATTAAGCATAATTGTTAGTTTATTTATATTTGCACCAATCGTATGTGCGGCACAGATAGACATTAGTGCAAAGCATCAGCAAATAGATGTCGATAAAAACAAAGGCTTATTCTCAGGCGACGTGCAAGTTCAGATTGGAGATATTATTGTTAAGAGTCCAAGCGCAAAACTTGACCTAGACCCACAAACAAAAAAACCTTCTCTTGCAACTTTTCTAGAAAACCCGTACGCATTTCAAGAAAAAGGCAGCAAAAAACATGAAATAAAAGCACAAATAATGAAAGTTTCGCTTTTAGATAAAAAACTTTACGCTTCAGGCAACACACAATCTATCATTATGCAAGATAGAAAACCAGTTGTTGTAGTTACATCAGACACACAAGAATACGACACAAATACAAAAATAATGAAGGCAAATGGCGGGGTCATAATCACATATGACACTCTTGAGACATATTCGCAATATGCTGAAGCCAAAATTGATAACGGGGGCGAAATTGATGAACTCAAACTTCGCGGAAATGTTGTAATTAAAGAAAAAGGAAGCATTGTTAAGGGAAATAATTTTGACTACAACATGAAAAAAGGCGATTTTGTTATCTCGGGTAACACTACCTCGGACGTGGTTTTTGAAGACGGCACAAGAGTTTACACAATTGCTGACAGACAAATTCTCAACAGATACTCAAAAACAATGATAGCAGCAGGGCATGTTACAATTGAATATAAAGATTATATTGCCAAAGGCCCAAAAGCCCACTTATTGGTTGACAAAAAGACAAATAAAGCAAATGAAATTGTATTCACTGGTCGTTCAAAAATCATTCAAAAAACAAATTCAATTGAAGCAGATAAAATTAATCTCACTTTAAATCCAAAGGGATTTAAGGCAGATGGAAATGTTAAAACAAGCATAAATACAGAAGATAGTGGAGAAATGGAATTATAATGTCAAACTTAGTTTTAGATAATACACAATGTTTAATAGCTGGAGATGGTCAACTACCAGTTAGGATGGCTAAAAACGCTAAGAGTAACGGTTTTAGGGTTCTTGCAATATCATTGAGTTCAGATAACTACAAAGAACTTAAAAAATACTGCGATATTGTTGTTTCATATGGTTGCGGGCAGTTAAATAGTGTTAAAAAATTCCTTCAAGAAAACAAAATTAAACAATTGACATTTCTTGGTAAGGTTTCAAAAATGTCATTGTTAAAAAGACCTATTCTTGAGCCAATGGCAATTTCGCTTCTAAAGCAAGCTTCAAAATTAAATGATGATGCAATTATGCTTATGCTTGTTGACGAGTTGGAAAAAATTGGCGTAACAATTTTAGATCAAACAATTTTCATTAAAGATTTAATTATTTCAAAAGGCAATTTTACAACACTTAAACCAGATGAAGTGCAAACAGACAGCATTAATTACGGTTTTAAAATTGCAAAAGAAATAGGCAAAATCGACATTGGGCAATCAGTTGTTGTAAAGGATAAAATGATTTTAGCCGCCGAGGCAATAGAAGGCACAGACAAATGCATTATCAGAGGTTGTAAACTTGCCAGAAGAAAAAATGCAATTGTTGTAAAAGTTGCAAAACCCGAACAAGATTTGCGTTTTGATATCCCAACAGTCGGGCTTAAAACACTTAAGACAATGAAGAAATATGGCGCCAATGTTTTAGCACTTGAAGCGGGCAAAACAATAATTGTTGAACAAGAAAAAATGGTTGATTATGCTAATCGCCATAAAATGATTATTGTCGCAGTGTAAGAATTAACCCTTAACTGCACCTTCACTAGAGCCTTTAATGAAGTATTTTTGAAGCGATACAAAAAATACAATTATTGGAATTATTGAAATTATAGAACCAGCAGCAACAAGCCTGTAATTTGAAGCAAATACACCAGACATATTGTTTATGCCAACAGGAAGGGTAAATAGTGCTTCTTTTGTAAGCACAATGCTTGGCCATAAAAATTCACCCCAACAGCCAATAAAAGTAAATATTGCAAGAACTGTAATTTGAGGAAGAATAAGTGGGAGTAAAATCTTAAACCAAATCTGAAAAACATTGCACCCGTCAACAAACGCGCTTTCTTCGAGCTCTCGAGGAATTGTGATAAACGCTTGCCTTAAAAGAAAAATGCCAAAAGCATTAACTGCAAAAGGCAATATCATACCCAAATATCCGGCAACATAGCCATTAGTATCAGATAGACCAAGTTTAAGTGTAATTATATAAACAGGAAGCATTATCGCTTGGAATGGAACCATTATAGTTGCAAGAATAAGGAAAAAACTAATTTTTTTGCCTTTAAAATCCATTCTTGCAAGAGGGTATGCAGCAAGAGCAGATAAAATTACATTTAATACAACCGTAACCCCCGCAACAATGAAACTGTTTAAAATATAGCCTAAAATTGGTACATATTTTAAGACTTCGCCAAAGTTTTTAAATGTAGGGCTTTCGGGAAGCAATATTGGCGGATATGCAAAAATATTCTCATTTGCACCTTTTAATGCTGTTGAAGTCAACCAAAGGAGAGGCAAAAGCGATAAAAAGCACACTAAAACCAATATCAAATGAGTTAAAAATCCTTTTAAAAAGCCTGGTTTCATAGGTCGTACTTCTTCCTTTCAAAACAATATAGGTTGACAAGAGAAAAAGATAGAGTCAAAAGAAGCAAAACTACGGCACCAGCCGAAGCTATGCCTAAATCAAGCTTTTCAAAAGCATGCTCATAAATATAATAAACAATTGTTTTGGTTGATTCCATTGGCCCACCACGAGTCATAACATAAATTTCAACAAAAACTTTTAGGGCAGAAATTGATGAAATTGTAGCAACAAGTGCAATGGTTGGCATTAAGTGTGGAACAGTAACTGTTAAATGCTTTTGGAATTCATTAGCGCCATCAATTTGAGCCTGTTCATATAAATCGCGAGGAACGCCGATTAATGAAGATAAGTATATCATCATATAATACCCAATTCCTTTAAAAATTGTTACAAGAGCAACAGATACCATTGCAATTCGAGGGTCTGTAAGCCAGCCAAGTGAAGGTAAATTAAACAATGATAAAAAATAATTTAAAAGCCCCGATTCGGCATAAAGCCACTTAAATGCTATTGCAACAACAACAATCGAGATAACAACAGGAATATAAATTAAAAGCTTATAAAGCGTTATGCCCTTGATTTTTTGGTTAATTAAGATAGCAAGGAACAACGGAAAAACAACTAAAAAAGGAACACATAAAAACATAAACCAAAAGGTGTTTATTATTGAATTTACAAAAGATTTTTGAGCAAACAAAGCTTTATAGTTTTCAAAAGAAATAAAATTTGGATTATAAATATCAGAAAAATCTTGAAAACTTATTTGAATTGTTTGGAAAAATGGTATGAAAAAAAACACCACAAGAAAAACAAATGCGGGTATCAAAAACAAATAAGGAACACCTTTAGGCATATATTTATACATAAGCTAATTGTAAATTAATGAACTCAAAATGGCAAAATTGTAAATCCTCAATTAAAAAGATTTAATTGCTAATTCAACTTTTTCCATAACAAGCTTCGCCCTCTTGTGAGCCTTTGTAGCACCTTCTTGCAAAATGTCTTTTAAAACATCAGGATTATTTTCGTATTCAGCGCGTTTATCTCTTATTGGCGCAAGTTCATTATTCACAAACTCTGCGAGCATTCTTTTACATTGCATACATCCAATTTCAGCGCCACGACAAGCATCTTCAATTTCTGCAATTTTAGATGTACCAGATGCAAAAATTTCCCAATATTTGTAAATTACTTCACAATTATTTGGATCACCCTTATCATCTTTTCTAATCCTATTTCTATCAGTGATACCCGTCATAATTTTCTTGGCAGTTTCTTCGGGGGTATCAGAAAGTTTAATATCATTATTAAAGCTTTTGCCCATCTTATTGCCGTCAAGCCCAGCAAGAAGCTTAACATCATTCAAAAGACCTTTTGGCTCAGTAAAATCAGTCCCATACAAATTGTTGAAACGACGAACAATATCGCGTGCAATTTCAATATGAGGAAGCTGGTCTTTGCCAACAGGCACATAATCAGCGTTTAAACTCATAATATCAGAACACATAAGAACAGGGTAACCAATAAGCCCGTATGTAGCTTCAATTTGACCTTCTTTAGATTTAATAATTTTCACCATATCTTTCAAGGTTGGGTCGCGTTCAACCCAATTATGTGGTGTCATCATGCTTAAATAAACATGTAAAGTCGCAACTTCAGGAAGCATGGATTGAAGAAATATAGTTGATTTATTTGGGTCAATGCCAGAGGCTAGCCAATCTTTTAACACCTCATAAACATTATCCTCAAGATTTGAAACATTATTGTAGTTTGTTGTAAGTGCATGCCAATTTGCAATTGAAAAATAACAATCATATTGCTCTTGAAGTTTTTTCCAATTAGTTAGAACTCCAAGATAATGCCCAAGGTGGAGTTTTCCAGTTGGTCTCATGCCAGACATAACTACTTTATTTGTCATTTTTAGTCTCCAATTTTTTAAGTAATTTTAATCCATCTTCAAAATCAGGATAAATTGAAAGTGAAGCTTTGATATATTTTTTAGCATTTTCAATATCCTCAGTTTTGTAGTATGAAGTTGCCAAATCAAGCAATATAAGATGATTTTGAGGATATAGCTCACTAAGTTTTAAAAGAGTTAAAGTTGCTTTTTTATAGTTTTTTGTCGCCATATCAATTTTTGCTTGTAAATATTGATACTCAGGATCAGGGTTCACCATAAGTAATTCTTCAACAAGGTTTTTAGCAGGCGAGAATTTTTTCTCTCCAAAGTAATATTTAGCCAATTCAAAAAGGGCAATTTCACATCTTGGGTCAGCTGAAAGCGCTTTTTTAAATAATAAAACAGCTGGTTCAATTTGACCTAAATATAAAAGATTTTGAGCATAAGAAGCATTAAACAAAGCGTCAACCTGAGCACAATCTGCAACATGTGCAAAGTATTTATCAGCAAGTTCGTATTTTCCGAGCGTATAATAAAGAACACCAGCACCAAAATTAATTTCAAAATTATCTGGTGCAATTTTTAATGCTTCAGAAATTTCGTCTTCAGCCCAATCGAGCAAATTAAGCCTTAAATAAAGTAAAGCCAAGTCTTTATGGGCAATTGCATTATCTGGAGAAAGTTTAATTGCGTTTTTAAAAGCATTAAGAGCAGCGTCTTTTTCATCAAGCCTAATGTGGCAAACACCAAGTTCCCAGAAAGTGTCAGAATCGAATTTACCTTTCTTCATAAGTAACTCAAACACTTTAATAGCACGGTCATATTGCTCTGTACATCTATTATATGTTGCAATTTTTCTAAGCAAAATATCGTCTTTTGGAGTGTGTTCAAAAAGCCTTTCAGCAATAATTAAAGCGTTTTTATAATCATGCAATAATTCAAGTGTGAGCATCAAATTTTTTTGATATTTGATGACATCTGGCCTAATTGCAACGAGTGTTGAAAACAATTGAGAAGCAAGAGGTATTTTTTTACATAAATAAGCACAATTAGCATAAGAAGCCAAAATGTTTTCAATAGGCAATTTCTTGTAAGCCTCTTCAAAATAGTTAAATGCCCTAATATGATCACCCTCAGCGTCATAAATTAAGCCGATATTATAATTGGCAATTGGGTCATAAGGGTCAATTTCAAATGCTTGCTCGAAATATTCAAGAGCTTTGTTTTTATCTTTTAATTTTAAATAACAAGAGCCAATTGAATTAACAATTTGCGCAGAATTAGGTTCAAGCTCACGAGCTTTGTTTAAACATTCAATTGCAGAATCAATTTCATCTTTTGTCATATAGCAAGAGGAAAGCATATAATAAAGCTCAAAATCAGCTTCGCAAACTTTAATTGCGTTGTTTAAAATCTCGATTGCATTGTCGAAATCATTATTTCTAAAACTCAATAATGCGAGGTTTTTGAAAGAATCAGCATGCTCAGGGCGAATTGCTAAAACTTTTTTGTAATATTTTTCAGCATTATCAAAATCCTCAAGCTTATCATAGATTGTCGCAATATAAAAATAAGATGTTGCATCATCGTTTTTAATGTCAACAGAGCGCAAAAAAGCCTTTAGTGCATGTTCAAACTCTTCAAGGTTAACATAGCACAACCCAAGGTTTTTAAAAGCTTCAAAATTATCTGGCTCCTTTAAGGTGAGTCTTTCCAATATTTCTTTTGCTTCTTCAAACTTTTTTTCTGAAATTAATTCAATTGATTTGTCTAAACTCATAATACTTCTCAAATGTTCAGTTAAAATAATAGCATAAAATTATATTTCATAATATAATTAAAATCGAGGAGTTTTAAATGAAAATAACGGCAAAAAATTTAATAAAAGTATATGGTTCAAGGTCTGTTGTAAATGATGTATCATTTAACATTTCACAAGGCGAAGTTGTTGGGCTTTTAGGGCCTAATGGCGCAGGGAAAACAACCACGTTCTACATGATTGTAGGGCTTGTTAAAGCAACGAAAGGCGAAGTTTTCTTGGATGATATGGATATTACAGATATGCCAATGAACGAAAGAGCAGTACATGGTATTGGTTATCTCCCTCAAGAAGCTTCTATTTTTAGAAAATTAAATGTAGAAGACAACCTAAAACTCGTTCTTGAAATGAATAACAAGTTAAATCAAGAGCAAAAAGATGAGCTTCTTGAAAGTTTGCTTGAAGAATTTGGTGTTAAAAAATTAAGACACGCAACAGCGGTTTCACTCTCAGGCGGAGAAAGAAGACGTGTTGAAATTGCAAGAGCACTTGCCGCAAGCCCAAGTTTTATCTTACTAGATGAGCCATTCACAGGGATTGACCCAATTGCCATTGGTGAAATCAAAGATAACATTTATAAACTTGCAAAAGAAAAAAATATCGGCATCTTAATTACTGACCATAACCCAAAGGCAACACTTAGCATTACGGACAGAGCCTATGTAATTTTTGATGGAAAAATCAAAGTTTCAGGCAAAAGCGAAGAAGTTGCAAACGACCCAATTGCAAAACAATTCTATTTAGGAAAAGATTTTGAACTCTAAACATATAAAATTATTAGATAAATATATATTTTCACAAGTAATGGCAGCATCTCTTGTGATATTGTTTTTGTTTATAATTGTATGGCTTGCACCAGAAAAACTTGTAGATGCAGTAAAAGATGTTTTTGGGCATGAAGCAACAGCTATGCAAGCAGCAATGGATTTGTTTTATGAACTACCAAAAGTATTATCGCAGTGTTTGCCAATATCAATTCTAATGGGCGCTCTTTTCACATTTGATAAACTATCAAAAGACTCCGAACTTGCAATTCTCAGAAGCAGCGGTTTATCTTATATCAGAATAATCAGACCGGTTATTTTCCTTGGAGTAATATATTTCGCACTTTGCGCCTATACTGTTGATCAACTTGTTCCTTGGGCGAGCGAAAAAACTGGCGAAAATAAACATTTTAACAATCACTTTGTATATTTAAGATTAAACGAAGACAAAAGTGCAAAACAAGGAATTATTGTTTCAAACTTTATGCACACAGGAATCAAAAATGTAATTGTCACAAACTTTAAAAAAGACGAATATAGCGACATTGTTACTTTGGATAATATCCTATTCGCAGATTATGCAAAAAAAGAAGATAAATACTGGCTTCTTCCCAAAGTGACGAAATATACTATTGATAAAAATGGTGTATATCAAAAAATCACAAACATAGAAAATGTAAAAATACTCGAAGGGGAAGACGCTGAAGACATATACAATGTTATGCATTATGGAACAAAAAGAGAACGCGCGTTCACAAATATCGGTCTTTTTGAATATGTAAAACTTCTTAAAAAGAAGGATTTTTCAGATGAATTCAATTTCAATTTATCAAAACTATATCAAAGATTTTTCCACCCATTCACTTGTATTCTATTTGCAATATTGGGCGCACTTTTAGGTTATGCACCGCCAAGAAGCGTGCGCATGGTTGGTTTTATTATTGCTGGGGTAATTTTATTTGGCTACTATATTACACTTCCAGCATTTGGTGTGCTTGCAGAAAAAAGTATCTTGCCACCATTTATATGTGCCTCATTCCCAACTTTTGTGTTCATAGCAGCAATTTTTATAGTTAAGAAAAACAAGGACTTATAATATGAAAAAAATATTCTACATATTTTGCGCTCTCTTTTTATTTGCAAGCCCATCATTAGCGCTTGATGGCATGGAATATATAAACAAAGAAGAGGGTGTTCATATTTACAAAATAGACACCAAAAAACTCGGAAGAAAAATTAGGCCCTACGTTTCAGATGAACTAATAAGCGCCAAAGCCTTATATGACACAGGAAACTACTCTCTTGTTGTTAATGGCGGTTTTTTCGACAGGGAAACAGGGGGCGAAATTTCTTTTATAATGATTGATGGCAAGCTTGAAAATAGCCCGTTTAATAACAATAGGACAATGACAGCAATCAAAAAAACAGGCAGATTTAAAGAAGTTATCAATAGAGCGGAACTCAGAATTTTTGAAACCGAATACAATAAATTTGCTTTCAGAATTGCACCACATTTCCAACCAGATGCCGATAAAATTTTTCTAAAACACTCGCTTCAAGCAGGGCCAATGCTCTACCCAAGATATTCTCCGACTAGCGAAGGGTTTATTCAAAAAGATGAAGACGGGCAAATTACACTTGATTCTTGCGATATGTCAAAAAGAAGAGCAAGGACAATAGTAGGTATTAAAGGAAAATATCTGTATATCATAGTTTTTTCAATAAACAAAAAAATGACAGGGGAAGAGCTTCATGAATTTGCAAAAAAACAAAAATTCAAACAAGCTATGGCGTTTGACGGTGGTGGCTCTTCAAGCTTAGTAACAGATGAAGTTCAAGTTTATTCCGAAGGAATAGATGGAAGAAAAGTAAAATCATTTTTAGTAATCGAAAGGTAATAAAATGGTAGTTTTTAAAAAATCTTCGTTTTTTCTTATGCTTCTTTGTATATTTCTTGGCACGCTTTACATTTCGCCAAAAATAGAAAAATTTATAAATAACAAAAAATCAAAAATTATAACTGAAAATTGTAACGTGTTTTCAAATGCAATTCTTTCAAAATACAATTCAAATAAAAAAATCAATGTTGAAAACACCGCAAAAGACCTAGCTGAAGAATTTAATAAAAAATACACAAACCCAATAAACAAAAAAGAACAAGCATTTACATTTGATAACAAAATCAAAGGAGCATGTAATATAACATATGACAAAACCGTGAAGGCACTTGATATTACAGGGCTTGATTCAGATGAAGCAATCGTAATTAGGTTAGTTGTAAAACCACCTTCATTTGTTAGATACGACAGGGACTAATATGCAAATTTTTACACAAATGACAGAATATTTTGCGCAAGGGGGAATTTGGGGTTTATCCTTAAACTCATTTATAGAAAGCTTTTTTCTTGTTCCGCCTCCTGATTTTTTGCTAATTGCAATGGATTTAGCAAAACCTGAAAAAGCATTATATTATGCACTAATTTGCACAATTGCAAGTGCATTAGGTGGTGGAGTTGGCTATATTATTGGCAAATTCGGTGGAAGACCTGCATTTAACTGGCTTATTGGAATGTTTGCAAAAGATAAAGAAAAAGCAAATCAAAACTTTCTTCAAGTTGAAAAGCTATATAATGAATATGGCCCGATGGCGGTGTTTCTTGCTGCTTTCACGCCTATTCCATACAAGGTTTTTACAATAGCGAGCGGAATTTTAAACATGAATTTTCCAGCTTTTATGTTGGCATCATTTTTTGGAAGAGGTATGCGTTTTTTCATAGTAAGCATTGTTTTAATGCTCCTTGGCGAGCAAATAAAAGAACATCTTGAGCTTGTAATTCTTGCTTGCACAGCAGTAATAATTATATTTTTTGTTATATTGTATAAAAAAAGACACAAACTAATAAAAAAATGATAAAATAACCTTATGTTTAGCGAGTTTTTGTCAGATTATATTGAATTTGTAGAGCTAGAAAAAGGGCTTAGTCAAAACACAATAAATGCCTATAGAAATGACATAATTTCATTTTACGATTACATTAATTCAATTGGCAAATCAGACATTAAATCAATCACAAGACAAGATGTTTCGGGCTATATTAAACATTTATCAATCTCAAACATAAAATCATCATCAATAGTTCGAAAAATTGCCTCACTTAAAGGCTTTTGGAGATATTTAAATGCTTGTGAAAAAATAAAAAATAACCCAATTTTAGATATCACACCCCCAAAAATTCCAAAAAAACTTCCAAAAGTTTTGACATTAGATGAAATCGAAACTCTATTAAAAGAGGATTTAGACACTTTTCATCTCGCAATGTTTGAGCTCTTGTATGCAACAGGATTAAGGGTATCAGAATTAACAACTGTAGAGTCGCAAAATATAAATCTTTCAACAGGAATTTTAAAAACCAAAGGTAAAGGCTCAAAAGAAAGGCTTATACCAATAGGTAAAAAAGCAAAAAATGCGCTAAAAAAATGGCTAGAAGCAAGAAATAGAATAATTTTAAACAACCCAAGCGCAAAACATAAAGATAAGCTTTTTATAAACTCGCAAGGCTTGCCAATTTCAAGGCAATATATTTACAGTTTTATAAACGAACTCGGCAAAAAGGTTCATAGGCGAATCTCACCACACACAATTCGCCACACATTTGCAACACACCTTCTAGAACGCGGAGCTGATTTAAGGGTTGTGCAAGAGCTTTTAGGGCACTCTAGTATAGTTACCACACAACTTTACACCCATGTCTCAAAAGTGCGCTTAAAAGAGGTATATCACTCTATAAACGGATAAATTAATCCTTCTTTATATTGATAAACTTAAATAACTTAGAAAATTTATACTTATCATTCACATCTTTATAAATTGGTGCTTCGGAATAATATTTTTTGTATTCACCAATAATATTAACTGCAATATCATCGCCACGTTCTAAAACCTCGGCAAGATATTGCAAATATTCATCTTGCTCTTCTCTATATAGCGCATCTCGCTTTCTTAAATCTTCATCAGCTTCAAAATGAACAAGTGCATGGAAAGCAGTATCCAAACTTTCATCAACAGCATAATTATTTGGAAAAGCTTTAAGAGCTGCAGAAACTGTGATTTTTCCAACAAGAACTTGCTTAATTAACCTAGATACAAAAACTCTTAATTTATTTGTCATAAAACTAGCCTTTATGCTAGAGCAGAGTAGCTTTCACAAATGTCTTGCGCATGGTGAATTAATTTTGCCATATCGCCATTGCAATATTGATAAGCAATTTTTTCTAAAGATTCTCTAATTATTTCAGAACTTGAAGCCGCAGTTCTATAGTAAAACTTTTTACCTTGCTTAATTCTAAGAAGCAATTCCTTCTCGAATAATCTATCCATAACAGTTTTAATTGTAGTGTAAGCACGGGCAGTTTTTGGGTTTTGAGCCAACATATCATAAACATCTTTAACAGAGTTTTTATAACTGCCTTTCTTTTCTAAATCCCACAATACATTTAAAATAGAACTTTCCAAAGAACCGTTTTTATATTTCATAATAAATTAATATTCCCTAAAGACTTAATTAAACCTGTTTTATAAGACTACGACAAACATAATATTATTTCAATATCTTGTTTTAAAATTTTCTGCATCAAATTGAATATTTCCAATGTTAGCTTCAGGCATATGCCATTCCCCAAAATTCACGCCCGCTTTGTTTGTAACTGAATTATCTTTAATAATTATTACGCCGTTACTTGCTTTGGTAACAGATGGACCAAGCTTTTTTTGAGCAAAAGTTTTCGCTCTACTTGCTTTTGATTGCCAATGAATCATATTATCATCTTGCTTTTGGCAACCGCAAAACACAGGAGAAACAACAAAACAAACGATAGATAAAATCAGAAACTTCGAAATACCATTCATATTCTAATTATAACATGTATTGTATATTTTTATAGTGCTACAATTGTAAAATTTAGTAAATTAAATCAGGATTTTTCTCTTTAAATTTCATTTCATAAAGTTTAGCATGTTGAATAAATTTATAATGAGCATTCATAATACAAATTATAAGCCCTGCAATGCCATCAAAAATTCCGCCTTTTAAGAAATAGAACTTAATAAACTCTGATAAAGGTCTTGTAATTGAAGTAAACAAGCTGAAATTTTTGTTATTTTCTTTAAACCTATCCATTTCAAAATTTGTATATCGGTTTGTTTTTTCAGCGTAAGACGAAATACTTTCAATGTGATAATGCTGAATTGCGGCATTATTTATAGGTTTTTTAATATGAGTCATTTTGCCTTCAATAAGTTTTGGGTGCTGATGAATTTGTGTTGAATACTCCATAGCGCCTTTTTTGAAAAATCTAGCCAATTTGCTTTGATACATGCATCTTAATTTTTGCCCCAAAACATAAGTTTCGCGAGGAATTTCAAGGGCAGTGTATCCTTCTTCGTTTTGGGAGAATTTAATTAAATAATCTCTAAGTTCAGGGGTCACAAGCTCATCTGCATCAAGCACCAAAAGCCAATCGGATTGTACTTTGCTATTTGCAAAATTTCTTGCAGGCTCAACATACCCACATCTTTCATAAAAATAAACTCTTGCGCCATATTTATGAGCAATTTCAACGGTTTTGTCGTCACTATACATATCACAAACAACAATTTCGTCTGCCCAAGTAACGCTATCAAGACATTTATCAAAAATTCTTTCAGCGTTTAAAGTATTAATTACAACTGCAATAGTTTGTCTTTTAGGATTTTTTACCATATAACCTCTATTTCAAATTTAATTTAAAAAGCTTGTTTAAAAAATATTTAATTGGCGTAATTTTTTTATCAGTTTCACCCCTTAAGTAAGCATGTCCACCATATTTATAATGGTGTTTTTTAAGTAAAACACCAACAGGGTTTCCAACCCCTTTGATTTTCCAGCCTTGGGGGAGGCAATAATTGGAAGGAATAATTAAAGGATTTTTATCCAAGAAAAATTTATTAAAAATGCTTTCATCATGCCAAGCAGGAATAATTCCATTTGCTAAATCCTCTTTAGCCCAAGAATCACAAACCTTGCACATATCAAAATATTCTCTTGAACAGCCACCTACAAGCCCTGCCATAAAATAATATTTGCCCTTGCCATATTCTATATATGCCTTAGATTTTTCATTTCTATCGTAAGGAAATTCGGAAGGGTCTTCATTTAAATGATTTACCCAAGGGCAAATTGCTAAATATCCATTTTCAGCCTTAGGAAAAATTTCATCACCAATAGGTGAAACAAATTTCATATTCGCATTAAAATGGTAAACATAATCCATATTGATTGCTTCATTTTTTGGTATAAGCAAAGTTTCAAATTTCTTCATTACGCTATCAGGCCATTTTAAGGCTTGGTAGTAGTATTTATGAACAAATTCACTATCTTC
>JAZNJP010000120.1:0-3681 GCA_045578125.1 Candidatus Gastranaerophilales bacterium
TAATTTCCCTTGGAAGATGAAATATAGATTGCATTTGGGAATTGAACTTTTGCTTTGAAATAAGGGTATCCCATCGGAATTCCCATTTGTTTTGCTTCATAGCTTCTTGCAATTACACAACCATCATTATTGCTTAAAACGCAAATAGCTTTGCCAGCGAGAGCTGGGTTCATTAAAACCTCACATGAAGCAAAAAAATTATTACAGTCGATAAGTGCTATAATTGACATTACACCTCTCGAATAACGCCTGTTACCACGCCAAAAATTGAAAGAGAAGTTTCTGGGTGCATATCAGGATATTTTTTATTTGCGGGGCGCAGAAATGCTTTCCCATTTTCTTTGATTAGGGTTTTGAGGGTGAAAGCGCCATCTAGAATTGCAAGCACAATATCTCCAGAATTAGCATCTGAACATTTTCTCACAATTACATTGTCTCCTTCAAAAATTCCAAGGTCTATCATGGAATCCCCCGAGACTGTGAAAATAAAGGTTGAGGGGGAATTGATTTGAAACTTTTTATCTAAAGAAATTCTTCCTTCAAAATCATCTTCAATAGCGCTTGCAAAGCCTGCACGAATTTTACCTGTAAACACTTTTGCGCCGAATTCGCTTTGCGCGATTTTATATCTTCTTTCTTTTTTTACAATAAGCCCAACGGATTCGAATTTTTTAAAATATTGAAGAATTGAGTTTTTGTGTTTAAAGCCAAATTTTTGCGCCAAGGTTTCAAAGCTTGGGAGATAATCCTCTCCGTATGTGCTTTTTAGTCCTTCGAAAAAATCCTGTTGTTTTGTTGTTAAGTTCATAATTAATATTATAGACAATTGTCTATATGTGTCAAGAATTTTCTATTATTCCACCATATTGAGGATTTTATAATTTATAAAATCAATTAAAATTGTAAAGAATTATTAAGGAATATAATCTTGAAAAGAACTAATTTAAAAAAAGCAGATGCGGGGATTCAAAAAGGGTTACATGTAGTTGAACCACAAAAGTTACCAAAAACAAAACCTTACAGCGATATTGATTTGAATAATTGGAAACTTTATTCACATATTAAAACAGGAACTCTTTGGGAGTTTGATTCTCGTGATAAATCAAATGGTCATAGTTATGATTATCATGGAAACTATATTCCTCAAATCGCAACTCAACTTTATGAAAGATTTACCAAAAAAGATGATATCATTCTTGATATGTTTTTAGGCTCTGGCACATCTGCAATTGAGGCTCTCAATATGGATAGAAGATGTATCGGCGTGGAGCTTCAACAAAATGTTGTTGATTATGTTTCTAAAAAATTCACACCAAAGCAATTAGTTAAAAATGTGAATATAATTTGTGGAGATAGTTCTTCTGAAGATATTAAACTTCGTATTCAAGACAGGCTTCAAATTATGGGTCGCGATTTTGCGCAATTCCTTGTACTTCACCCACCATATGACGATATTATTAAATTTAGCGAAAATGCTCGTGACCTTTCAAATTGCGAAAGCACAGAAGAATTTTATGATATGTTCTCACTTGTTGCAAAAAATGGTTATGAAATGCTTGAAAAAGGGCGCTTTGCAGCACTTATTATTGGGGATAAATATAGCAATTCAAAATTTGTGCCTCTTGGCTTTGAATGTATGAAAAGAATGGAAGAGGCCGGATTTATCTGTAAAGCAACTATTGTTAAAAACATAACAGGCAACGAAAAAGCAAAAGGTAAAACGGCAAACTTGTGGCGCTATCGTGCTCTTGCTGGCGGTTTTTACATTTTTGAACATGAATACATTATGATTTTCCAAAAGGTTTAGTTTATGATTAACGGAAATCGAGTTTCAATTATTATTCCTGCCCGTTATGGCTCAACTAGACTTCCTGCAAAACCTTTGCTTGAAGTTGCAGGCAAGCCTATAATTCAATGGGTTTGGGAAAAAGCGAAAAAGTCAAAATATGCAGATGATGTAATTATTGCAGTTGATGATGAGCGTATATATAATGCGTGTAAAAAAATTGGCGCTGAAGTCGAAATGACAGACGTGAATCATAATTGCGGGTCAAATAGAATTGCTGAAGTTGCATCTCGTCATAATAATTTTGAATACATAATTAACCTTCAAGGCGACGAGCCTATGATTGAGCCTCAAATTATAGATAAATTAATTGAAGCGCTTGATGACTCTGGTGTTTCAATGTCAACATTGGTTCGAGAAATTACGGCTGAAAATGCACAAAATCCAAATTGCGTTAAATGTGTTTTTGATGATAATTTAAACGCACTATATTTTTCTCGCTCACCTATTCCACACCCTAGAAACCCAGAGCATGCAAAATATTTTGGGCATATTGGAATGTATGGGTATAAAAAAGAAACTCTTATTAAGATGGTGCAATCAGAGCAAAATAAACTAGAACTTGCGGAAAGCCTTGAGCAATTAAGGGTTCTTGGTATGGGTGATAAAATTAAAGTGGCGCTTGTTGAGCTTAATCCAATCGGAATTGATACTCAAGAAGATTATGAAAAATTTAAATCTCTGATTGAGAGTAATTTGGTTTAATTTATGAGGATTATAATTGCGCCTGCAATCATTAATATTGTGCCAATTAGCTTTTGTTTTATATTTCTTTCTTTAAAAAATATTATTCCAAAAATTAAAGAAACGATTGAGGAAAGCTGAAACAAGGCAAGTGCAAGTGATACTTCAATTTTTTCAAAAACAAAGTTTGTTGAAATTTGCATAATTGAGAGCATAATTGGTATTAATAAAAACAGTACAAAATCTTTTTTCTTTGGTTTTGTTGTTATCTTTTGTGTGCCAATTAAGAAAATGCCTGAAAATAACATTCCGCCAATTGCCCATAAAATGAAAGATTCCATTGGGCTTGAAATTAGAATTATTTTTTTAAGTAGAGAAGCTTCAATTCCAGTCAAAAGCAAGGCATAAATTCTGAGTCTGAAATATTTTTCTTTAAAGAGTTTGAAAGTAAAGCCAGTTTTTGTGTCTTTAAATAATTCTCTGCTTCCCCAAACGATGAGCGCAAGTCCAATGAGTGATAATGTGTTTGGCGCTTCGTTTAGAATAATAAAACCACTAATAAGTCCTATAACGCATTTGTATGCGTTTATAGGAGCAATTATTGATAATTCTCCAATAGATAATGCTTTAATAAGACATTGCGTTCCAAGCGCGCATAGAAAGCCTGCTGATAAAACATATATCCAGAATTCTTGTTGATATTGCGCCCAGTTTATTTTTATTGCAAATGGAATTAGACAAAGGGACATCAAAAAATATGATAAAAAGTTTATATAGCGAGCAGGGTAGCACCCTGCGAGCGCATTTTGAGCCGAATTTGCAATTGGGTTAGATATTATTCTTAAAAATATTGCAACTATAGTTTGTAGCATAATTCAATTTTATGACAAAATTGCAAATATTATAAATTTAACCTAGTTTTTGTTTTCTTTTTTCTTTAGTTCCTGAATAGTGGTGTTATCTAGCCAATCTTCATATAATGTTTTGTATGATGCACCCATTGGGTCGAAATATATAACTTGAGGGATTGAAAGCAAACCAATTGGAAAGCTAAGAAACTTATCACCTGCAACAAGCGTTTGCTTGATTATTGGTGCATGTGTTATTGTTTCCATTTTTGTTTTTGATAGTTTTTTATATAATCTTCTGTA
>JAZNJP010000121.1:0-6507 GCA_045578125.1 Candidatus Gastranaerophilales bacterium
AATTATGCCAAAATTCAATTTATTATCTTACATTATGCCCCCTGAAGACAAACTATTCTTCACGCATTTCCAAGAAAGCGCTACTGCTTGCATTAAAACTGCAGAATTATATAACGAAATTATGCAAAATGGTTTTGACGATAACAAAAAAGAAGCCGCGATTGTTTGCAAGAAAAAAGGAAAAGTATCATACAAGGCTGTTTTAAAGCAATTAAATAAAAGCTTTATCACACCAATTGAAAGAGAAGATATTCAAACAATTGCCGTTCAATTAAACAAAATTAACAAAAAAATAGCAAAAGCTTGTTTAAACCTTGAAGTTTATATGATTAACATTTATACGCAAGAAATGAAAGAGCAAGCAGAAAACCTTTTAAAAGCAGTCAAAAAATTATCTGAACTTGTGCAAGAATTTAAAAAAGTTTCTGATACCGAAAAAATCACAAAGTTCAATATCGAAATGAAAGAAATTGAATCCACGGGCGATGAAATTCACAGACGAGCAATTCATGATTTATTTTCTGGCAAATATGACGCATTGGATGTTATCAAATTAAGAGATATCTATAAAGAAATTGAAAACGCACTAGATGCTTGTTATTTTGTAACGGACACAATTTTAAATGTTGTGCTTAAGCAATCTTAGAGGTGAGCTATGACAATCACAATTATCTTACTCGCCTTAGTTGTACTTATGGCTCTTATTTTTGAGTTTATAAACGGTTTTCATGATTGCGCAAACGCAATTGCAACAGTTGTTTCAACAAAAGTGCTTTCGCCAAAACAAGCTGTATTTTTTAGTGCGGTTTTAAACTTTGTTGGTGCACTTATGGGAACGCACGTTGCAAAAACAATAGGTTCAGGAATTATAGACGGAGAAATTGTAACGCTAACAGTTGTTTTCTGTGCATTGTTCGCAGCAATTGTGTGGAATTTAATCACTTGGTGGTTTGGTTTGCCTTCAAGTTCATCACATGCGTTAATTGGCGGGCTTTTAGGCGTTGCCCTTGTTAAAGGCGGAGTTGATGCAATTCATACCAGCACACTTATGCAAAAAGTTGTCACACCAATGTTTGCTTCACCTGTCATAGGCTTTGTTGTTGGTTTTATGCTTATGCTTTTGATTGCTTGGATAGTAATTGCTCTAAAATTAAACCCAGATTCAGTTAATAAAAAATTTAGAAAGCTACAATTAATTTCTTCTGCTATGATGGCACTTAGCCACGGCTCAAACGACGCGCAAAAAACAATGGGGATAATTACCCTAGCTCTCGTTGCAGGTGGCGCGTTAAAAGCAAGTGCAGACGGTGGTTTTGATATCCCTATTTATGTAATCATAGCTTGCGCTATCACAATGGCAGCCGGCACAATGAATGGTGGCTGGAAAATCATCAAAACAATGGGTCATAAAATTATTAAACTCAAACCAATCCATGGTTTCGCAGCAGAAGGAGCTGCAGCTGGGCTTATTTTAACCGCTTCGCATTTAGGGATTCCACTTAGCACAACTCATGTTATCTCAACTTCCATTATGGGTGTTGGAACAACATTCCATGCGCATGCAGTTAAATGGAGAGTGGTTGGAAACATTGTTATAGCTTGGGTTCTCACAATTCCAGCTTGCGCTATAATTTCTGGAATCTCGTATTATTTGATACAAAAAATATTCTAATCGCTTTTGTCTTATTTGTTATTTATCATATCTTACTCTTTTGATTACAAAAACAAGAGGAAGGACTATAAGAATAACAATGGCATAAGTTCTATAAGAAGACATATAAGCAGAAAGTGTCGATTGCTGTATTAATTGCTTATAAAGCATTACGTTTGCTTTTGTTTGCGCCATCACCACGCTATCGCCAAGCAATCTAAAAGCATCAACCATATCGTTAAACCTATCTGCAAAAACAGTGTTAAGCATATTCATTTTGCCAACCAAATAATTCTGATGAACTTGTGAATACATTGAAACAAGAACACCAACAGACGATGTTCCAACAGCGCAACCCACGTTTTTAACAAGGTTTTGCAAGCTTGAAGCATTTGTCATCTCAGAATTTAAAACAGATGAATATATAAGCGTTGTTGCAGGAGTTACGACGGTTGACATCCCAAATCCAAGCACAATGTTAGGCAGAATTACATTTAATAGCGCAATTGATAAATTCAAATTCGAAAACATATAAGAACCAATTGCAATCGCAACAATACCAAGTGCAACTTGCTTTCTAAGATCAACAGTTTTTGCAAGTGCGCCCGTTAATAAAACACCGATTAATGAACCAACACCCATAGGGCCTGCTGCAAGACCACTTAAATAAGCATTATAACCAAGCAAACTTTGCAAAAACATAGGTAAAATTGCAATCGAACCATAAGCAATTGCAAAAGTAACAGTAATTACCGCTGTCCCCCAAGCAAAGTTCCAATTTTTAAAAATTTTAAGGTCAAGAAGTGGATTTTTACAAGTTAGCTCTCGCCACATAAGCAAAATAAAAGCAATAAGGCTTGTGATGCCTAACTTGCATATATATTCAGAGCCAAACCAACCATTTTTTTGCCCATTGTCAATCATAACTTGGAAAGTTGAAATCCAAATTACAAGCAAAATAAATCCCGCAAAATCAAGTTTTTGCCAACCGCGCCCCCTTGCATATGGTGGATCTTCAATATATGCTGCAACCATAGCAAATGCCAAAATACAAAGCGGTACACTTATAAAAAACACCCAGTTCCAAGAACAATTTGTTGTGAGCCAACCACCAATAATTGGACCTAAAATTGGGGCAACCATAATTCCAAGCCCAAAAATCGCCATTGCCTTTCCGTGGTCTTCTTTTGGCCAAGTTTCAAGCAAAATTGCTTGCGACAGAGGAACTAAACAACCACCACCAAGACCTTGCAAAATTCTTGCAAAAAGCAAAATTTGGTAATTTGGCGCAACGCCGCATAAAAAAGCCGAAAACCCAAAAAGCGCAATACAGAACAGGAAAAAGTTTTTTCTGCCAAAAACACTTGAACACCATTCCGTTGCAGGAAGCAAAATACTGGACGCAATCAAGAACAATGTCACAACCCATAAGCTTTCGTCATTTGAAACAGAAAAAGCGCCTGCAATTGTCTTAAGCGCAACGTTGGCGATTGAAGTATTCAAAACTTCAACAATTGTTGCAAGCATAACAGCGCCTGTTATCATTGCAATTGGCGCTTTCGGTTTCCATTCTGTTGTTGTTAATGCTTCTGTCATCTAATTTTTCTCCGCAAGTTCCATCACACTCTTGAGCAAAATATCAAGCTTGTCATTCAGTAGCTTTATTTCATCTGCAGACAAATTGCTATAAACAAGCTTCATTAAATCTTCAGCATAAGAGGCATTTTTTTCTAAAATTTCTTCACCTGTTTTTGTAATATTTAAAACTTTCAACAATTTTTTATTCTTAACACTTGCTGTTCGCTCAACAAAACCTTTAAGCTCAAGAGATTCAACAAGCTTTGACACTCTTCCTTTTTCAAGCACTAAATGGTTTGCAATTTCTGCTTGGCAAAGATTTGGTTTTGAAAAAATCAAACTAAGCGCCGCGTATTCTTCAACAGTCACCCCTGTTAAATATTTTTCCAGAATTTTTTTACCAACAATTCTTGAATATCTTGAAATTTGGGTCATTTTATAGAAAACAGTGTCTATTATATGCATTTTTTGCCCTTTGGTTAACTAACGTATGAGTTGAAAATTTAATCGGTTGAAATTTCAACTCTATTATAGTATCAACTATCACCAGCAAAGTCAACTAAATACCTCAAAAAATAGCGCAATTATTGAAAAAGCTCTGCAATATGCTATACTTAAAATGTTATAGTCTTTTGGAATAATTACGGATTATGAAAAAACAAGCGTTTACAATCGCCGAAGTTATGTTGACTGTTGCTGTTATTGGTATCGTAGCTGCAGTTACAACCCCCGCTATCACAACATCAAATCAAAACAAAAAATTTAACGCCCTTGCAAAAAAAGCACAAGCCACTCTTCAGATTGCAATAGATAACAAAATGTCGTACACCTTAAGCAGGCCAAGCGGAGATAGTCTATTTGATTGGCTTATTGCTGGCTCAGAATTTGGCCACGACACAATAAAATTTGTTGGAAAACCAAAAAATATTGAAGTCATAACAACGCCTGATGGAATGGTGTATTATGCCAGAAGAACAGGTGGCGGAGATGGGAAATTAAAATACACGGGTGAAGTCTATGTTGACTTAAATGGCTCAGACGGACCAACCCATACAACAGTTGACAATGGCACAAATATTAGATCTGTTGCAAACAGTGTTGTTAATTTTGATGTCATCACTTTTGAAGTGACGCGTGATGGCGACGTTACACCTGCAAATGCAAAAGCAAGAAAATATTTAGATTTATAGGTGATTAAATGAAAACAAAAGCATATACACTCGCAGAAGTTCTTTCAACTCTCGCAATTATCGGGGTTATTGCGGCAATCACAATCCCAACGCTTAGCACCTCAAACGATGATAAAAGATATCTTGCACTCACAAAAAAGGCTCTCTTCACCCTCCAAGGTGCAACTGATGCTAAGATTGCACTAACTTCAACTGTACCAAGGAACAACAAACTATTTGAATGGCTTACAAGTGAAGAAGCGCGAGATGAAGATACAATTAAGACTGTTCAAGAGGATTTTGACGGCAGCAACGATGCCATAATTACACCCGACGGTATGGCGTTTCAAGCGGTAATTAGCAATATTGGTGTTCCATCTGATACAAGGTTTAAAAACGAAGGATTTGTCTATGTTGATTTAAATGGAGCGGAAGGCCCAACCGAAACAACAAAAGATAATTTTACAGAGTTGGATGCTGCACACGCAACAGGCTTTGATGTTGTGCGCTACAGAGTTGATAGCCAAGGTACATTCACCGCAGATTGCGCAAAAGCAAAGCAATATTTAGGAATATAGAGGATTAAATGAAAATAAAAGCGTTTACAGTTACAGAAGTTCTTTTAACACTCGCCATCATAGGGGTTTTGACATCAGTTACAATACCATCTTTAATGGCACAAAACCACGCAAAGAAACATCAAACAATGACAAAAAAAGCAATATACACCCTGCAAACAGCAGTGGATGCAAAGTTTGAACAATCAACAAGAAAAGCAGATGATTTCGCAGGCTTTTTCACTTGGCTTGAAGACGAAGGTTCAATTGCAACCAGAGATGACAACCCTGAAGATACAATTAGACTAACAAAATCAGACGGAAACAGAGCCCAAACCGCAGATGGCATTATATTTAGAGCATACAATATAGATTACAGCACTGATCACAAGCACCACGTGGCTTGCTCTTTTGAAGTTGACTTAAATGGTATGGAAGCACCAACACAAAAAGCTTTTGATCAAACTTTAAGCAACACAGAAAGAGAAAACGAAGATATTATTTATCTGGAACTAGATACACACGGCACAATAAGACCAACCGTAAACGGCACAAACAACAATGCTATGCGATACTTCGATTTAAGCAACTTTGGTTTATAATTATCTAAAACATATTTAAAAGCACTCAACTCTTGGGTGCTTTTAATTTTTAAAACTATTTTTGAAAAGCTCATCCGCAAATTCTATAAATCTCGCACATGGGCGAGTTTTATAGAAATTTTCATCTCTTCTGGTTGGAGTTGGCAAATCTTTTTTAACTTTTAAATCAAGTAAATCACGACACAAAATCGAACCAAATTCAGCTTCAAAAAACCCAGCCATCTCTTGAATTTTGGCATAATGTTCTGCTTTCAGGCTATCATCATTTGGTGTAATATAGCCATTTTTTAAACCAATAAGCATAAAAAGCCCAGATAATGCGCCACAAACTTCACGAAGCCTGCCCATTCCGGCACCAAAAGAAGAAGAAAGCTTTAGCCCAGTCTCAAAACTAATCCCTAATTCTTCACAATGAGCACAAAACACAGCTTGCGAACAATTATAACCTTCTTCGAACAATTCCTTAGCACTTTTCATAGCAAATCCGTTATTTTTCAATTACACCTTCACAAAATTTTTGCAAAACTTCAGGCAAGTTTCTATATAATTTTCCAGTTTTTGAAACGGCAACAATTTTAACATCTGCAATAGTATAAACTTTTCCCGTATTTGCATTTTTAATCACTTGATTAAAAATCATGTGAAATCTGTCGAACTCAGATAGCTTAGTTTCAACAATTAATTCATCTTCAAACATTGCACTTGCTTTGTAATCAATGTTGATATTAATCACAGGAAGCACAATATCCATATCAGCAAGTTCTGACATCTTATGTCCAAAATCCTCGCATAGTGCTATTCTTCCAGCTTCCAGCCATCTCAAATAGCTACCATGCCAAACAACACCAAAACTATCTGTATCTGCATAATAAACTTTTTGTTTTGAAATATTTATCATATTTGTTTTTTATCACAAACTTATTTCTTTGCAAGAAAAATAAACAATATTT
>JAZNJP010000122.1:0-8058 GCA_045578125.1 Candidatus Gastranaerophilales bacterium
GTTGTTTGTGTTAATTTTTCAATTGCTTCTGGCAAGTTTGCAATCGCATAAACAGCTTTTTTAGGGTCAAAAATTTGATAGTATAAAAGAGCATCAATTGTAATTTTTACGTTGTCTTTTGTAATTACGTTTTGAGGAGGGAAATCGAAAACTGTTTCTCTTAAGTCAATAATTGGGCTTAGAGAAGTTATTGAATGAAATCTCCCATCAATTCCTCGAACGCTGGCGCGAGTGTGAAGTTCTTTTGGAGCATCAAAAAATGGAATGATAAGATTAAAACCAGCATTTAGTGTTCTATTGTAAACACCAAGTCTTTCGATAATCATAACTTGGGCTTGGCGGACAATTTTAACTGATTGTACAAAAACTAAAACAGCTAAAATTAAAAGTATCGTGAATATTACTCCGAACATATTTTATTCTCCTATTTTTTCTACATACATTGTAAGGCTATCTATTTTTGCGATTTTAACAAATTTGCCTGTGCTAATTGGGCAGTCATTTATACTTTTTGCGTTCCAAATTTCATCGTAAACTTTGATTTTTCCGATTTTATCTGTACCCTCAGTTCCAATTTCTTCTAAAACTTCGGCAGTTTTCCCTATGTATTGTTCTTCAAGTTCTGTTTTTTGTTCTTTCTTTTTCATAAAAATTGGTCGTACGAACAATAAGCTAATTAATGAAATTACAATAAACACTGCTATTTGAATTGTTAAATTTGCGCCAAAATACGCAACAATAGCCGTAATTAAAGCACCTATAGCTAGGTGTAGAAAAAACATTGAAGGCGCAAAAAGTTCAATAAAAGCGAAGACTAAACTTGCAATAATCCATAAACCATAAAATGCCATTTTGTTCTCCTTTTTCAAGGAAAATTATATAGATTTTTTGGGTCATTGTCAATTCTCTAGGCTGTTTATATTTGCGGTTTTAGGGCATATTTCTCTTAATATTATTGACTTTTTGAATTTGTGTGTTTTATTATTGTCGAATGAGGTTAATGGGAGCAAATTATGACTCTGGCCGATTGGTTTAGTGCTCGCAAGACAGCGCAAATTGCTGCAAGAGATAATGAAGTAAAAGTAGATGATTCTATCGGAAAATTATGGACACTTTGCTATAATTGCAACGCGCAATTACCAAAAAGTGATTTAGAAAATAATTTAAATGTGTGCCCATATTGTGATTACCACTTTAGAATTGGGGCAAAAGAGAGAATAAAACTTATTTTTGATGAAGGAACTTTTGAAGAAAAATTTCAAAATATTCTTCCTTGTGACCCACTTGAATTCACTGATACACAAACATATAAACAAAGACAAGCGGAAGCTAAAGAAAAAACAGAGCTTGATGAAGCAGTGCTTGTTGGAATTGGTGAAATTGAAGGCACGCGCGTTGCTTCTGCTATTATGGATTTTGACTATATGGGTGGTTCTATGGGTTCAGTTGTGGGCGAGAGAATCACAAAAATTATGGAATATGCGCTCGAGGAAAAATTGCCTGTTGTGGTGTTTACATCTTCAGGTGGCGCAAGAATGCAAGAAAGTGCACTTTCACTTATGCAAATGGCAAAAACAGGTTGTGCTGTTGCAAAATTAAATGAAGCAAAATTATTATATATAACTGTTTTATGCGAACCAACATTTGGCGGCGTTACTGCAAGTTTTGGCACACTTGGCGATATTATGATTGCTGAAAAAGGCGCAAGAATTGGCTTTGCTGGCAGAAGAGTAATTGAGCAAACAATTAGAGAAAAACTTCCTGCAGACTTCCAAACTGCGGAATATTTGCTTAAATATGGGCAAATTGATATGGTGCTTTCAAGAAAAGAAATGAAGGCAACACTTTCAAAAATTCTCAAAATTCACCTAGGATAAAACAATGAAAAAAGAAAATAATCATATTTTAGATTTTGAAAAACCAATTTATATAATGCAAGAAAAAATTAAAGAACTTGAGGCGGTTTCGGGCGAAACCAAAATGAATTATAATAAGGAAATCAAAATTTTGAAAAAACAAACAGAAGAATATAAAAAAGAACTTTATTCATCACTTGAACCGTTTCAAAAATTGCAAATAGCGCGTCACGTAGATAGGCCAACCTTCCTTGATTATGTAAATCTTATGACAGAAGATTTTGTTGAACTCCATGGAGACAGAACTGGCTCAGATGACAGGGCGATAATTGGTGGAATTGCCCGAATTGCAGGGCAATCTGTTATGATTATTGGAACTCAAAAAGGCAAAACTACAAAAGAAAACCTTGAATACAATTTTGGTATGCCTCAACCTCAAGGCTACAGAAAAGCACTAAGACTTATGGAGCACGCTTCTAAGTTTTCGCTTCCAATTATCACTCTTGTTGATACAACAGGTGCATACCCTGGAATTATGGCAGAGCAAACTGCACAAGGAACAGCAATTGCGGTGAATATTAGAGAAATGGCAAAGCTTGATGTTCCAATAATTTCAGTTATTACAGGTGAAGGTTGCTCTGGCGGTGCTTTGGGTCTTGCAGTTGCAAATAAAATAATGATTTTAGAATATGCATACTATACAGTAATTTCTCCTGAAGGTTGTGCTTCGATTTTATGGCGAGATGCAACAAGAGCTAAAGATGCTGCAGATGCACTTAAAATTACAGGTGAACACTTGCTTGAATTTGGTGTTGTAGATAGCATAATAAATGAGCCTGAAGGTGGAGCACATCACGACCCTGAAGCTATGGCAGAAGAACTCAAAGAAGCAATTTTAGCCTCCCTTAAAGAATTTAAAGGAATGTCGCATAAAAAATTAAAAGAACAAAGATACGAAAGATTTAGAAAACTTGGTGTCTTTCTTCAATAGCCCTATACTGTTCCAATAATTTTTAGGTCATATTCTAAAGAAACTTCTTCAGGGCAAATGATTGGAATGTCAATATAAAGTTCTGAAATTAAGGCGAATAAGATTTGTCTTAAATGCTGCGGCGCAACAAGAACAACCCTATCTTCATTTGAAATTTTTGTGATTGATTTAATCAGTTTGTTAAATTTTGCCCCGTTGATTCTAACAATTGAACTTTCTTCGTCTTCAGAGTATTCGGTTTGTTTTTCAATTTGCGCAATTGTTGCTTCGTTTATTTCATAACCTAAAATAACTCTATCTTCATCTGCTAAAGAATGACTTATTTGACGAGAAAGTGCAACACGGATTTTATCAAGCAAGTCAACTTTTGATTCATCTTCTGCGAAATCGTTAATTTTTTCAAAAATATAAATGATATCTTTGATGCTTACTTTTTCGCGAATTAATTGGCAGAAAATATATTTAAGCTCAGGAACTGTAATGAAATCGCCTAAAATGCTATCTACAAGGAAAGAATTGTTTTCGCTAACAAGTTCGATATAACGATTTATATCTGCATAGTTAAATATTTCAAAAACATTTCTAACTGCAAAATATTTTAGATAAATTGCAACATATTCGGCAGGTTCAATTCCTTCTTGCCAGTAGTCTTTCGTGTTTTCAATTGGAATCCAAACAATTTTTTTGCTTGTGATAAAATCTTCTTCTTTGATTGTGCCTTTTGGATAATTTTTTATGTTTAAATCTTCCGCAAAATACATTTTATGGTTTGGATAAACATAACCTTCAGCAACTGGAATGCCGTGAATATTAATTGAAAATCTGTTTTCTTCCATCGAAGGATTTTCAATAAATGCAACTTTTGGAAGAATATAACCAAGTTCTTCTGCAAGTTCTTGTCTTATGCGCACTGTTTCAGATAAGAGATTTCTTTCAACATCAACAGAATATATTTCATACGCATTTGCACCAAGATTAATTGAAAGCCTTTCTTCGCCTAAAGTACTTGTCATATTGTGTGGCGAGAGAAGTTTATTTAACTGTTTTTTAAGAGAATTTAGAGTTTCAAGTTCATTTGAAATTTCACTGTTTAAAACAGCTCTTTCATCTTCTCTTGCAGTTTCTAAAAATCTTTTTATTTCTTGAATTTTATCTCTTTTTTCGCAAATTTTTCTTTGAAGATTTTTTGCAATTTCATAAGGCTCTTCTTTTGTGTAGAGCATTCGCTCCATTTTGCTTTTAAAGCCTGACATATCTTCTGTGTCAGATATATCATCATTATAAACTTCACGAGTGAAAATGCAGTTAAATTGCATTCCTTTCGTACCTTCGCCTTCAAGCAGGGTATAAAGTTCCCAACCTTCTTTGCACATTGAATTTAGAGTGTATTCAAGTCCTTCTATGTCATCCGTTGGGCAGGATTTAATAACAAATTCTTGTCTGTGTGATTTTTGCATAGCTTAATTTTAACATATTGCGCATGAAATAAAAAGCCTATTTTATATTAAAATTTGAAACAAAAATTTAAGCATAAAACTTAATCTTTTTGCATAATATTTTTATTTAGATTAAAATTATTTTCAGTATCAGAGTTTTGTTGGATGACATCTTGAAAGTTAGAATTTCACTTTTAATTATAATAATTGCCTTGCTTGGCTTTTTGTATATTTTCCAAAATTGGTTTGACGCATTTTGGGGAATAATTTTTGTTTTGGCGCTTGTTGCAATGTATATGATTTATACATATTTCGTTATCAAGCACCAAAGAAGAAAACTTCGTAAAAATCCTATCCAAGAAAACCCTGATTTTAAACCTTCAATTACAATTATGGTGCCAGCTCATAATGAAGCTTGTGTTATTGAAAAAACCATCGAAAACATTTTAAAGTTAGACTATGACAATTTTGATGTGATTGTAATTGATGATAGAAGCACAGATGATACTAAAATTGTTGTTCAAGAACTCACTGAAAAATATGCAAATGTTAGATGTTTGATTAGAGAGCAAGACGCATTCCCAGGCAAATCAGCAGTTTTAAACGATGCACTTAAAATGACAAATTCTGATGCAGTTCTTGTGTTTGATGCTGATGCAAAAGTTGAACCAGATTTTATCCGTAAATTATTACCTGTTTTTGAACCAGATAATGTTGGTGCGGTTCAAGCTCAAAAAAGAGTTATGAACGCGAAACAAAATTTGCTTACTCGTTGCCAATATAATGAATTAATTTTTGATACTTATGTTCAAATAGGGCGTGATGCCGTAAAAGGCGCAGTTGAGCTTCGTGGCAATGGTGAATTAATTAAAAGAAAAGCGATTGATGACATTGGTGGTTGGAATGAAGAAACAATTACAGATGACCTTGATATGTCAACTCGCTTGCATATTAACGGCTGGGATATTAGATTTTGCCCAGATGCTATTGTGTTTGAAGAAGCGGTTTTAACATATACTGCTCTTATAAAACAAAGAAGAAGATGGGTCGAAGGCTCAATTCGCAGATATTTAGAATTTGCAAAAGAAATTTTCACATCAAAAGATATGTCGCTTCGTTGCGGTTTTGATTTAATTGTTTATCTTTCTGAATTTTTACTTCCATTCTGGATGGTTTCAGAAGTTGCGCTTCAAGCGTTTAGATATGTAAGAGATAACAACAATAACATTTTATCTTCAATGCTTGTGTTCTTAGCTGCTGGTATTTTCTTCTGGACAGGTTTTATTTACAGTTTGCAAAAATATTCACACTATAGTGGCTTAAAAGCTGTTTGGATGGCTTTTATAACTTCAATTTATATGATTGTTTTCTGGGTGCCAGTTGTGTTTTATGTAATTTTAAAAATTATTTTTGCACCAAAAACTATGGATTGGGGTAAAACCGTTCATGGTGTGTGTCAAGGGGAAGAAAAGAAAGCAAATGGATAAATTTCATTTTATTGCAATAGGGGGTATTGGGCAGAGTGCGCTTGCTAAAATTCTTTTGCAAAAAGGTTATTCTGTTTCTGGTTCAGATATTGCAGATAGTAAATATACAAAAGAACTTAAAGATTTAGGCGCAAAAATTTATATTGGTCATAGTGCAGATAATGTACCGAATGACGCTAAAATTGTTGCCTCAACTGCAATTAAAGAAAATAACCCCGAAATGGTGCGCGCACGTGAACTTGGGCTTGAAATTTATCATCGTTCAGATATTTTGCAAATTGTGTCTAAGCATTTTAAAAATTTTATTGGTTTTTCTGGAACTCATGGTAAAACAACAACTTCAGGCTTATGTGCTTATGTGCTTGAAGAAATGGGGATTAAGCCGTCTTATGCAATAGGCGGAATTATTCCGAAATATAAAACAAATGGTTCAGCAACGGATTCTGATATTTTTATTGCAGAACTTGATGAATCTGATGGCACAATTATAAAATATGCACCACATATTACAGTTATAAACAATTTAGAGCCTGACCATTGTGATTTTTATGGCACAGGGTTAGAGAAAATCTTTGAAACATTCAAAACTTTTACAAATAATTTGTCTTCAGAAGATATTATTATTTTAAATGCAGATAATTCTGGCGCAGTTGAATTTTCAAAAGAACTTTCAAATTTTGTTACTTTTGGAATTGAAAAACCTGCAAAATATATGGCGTGCGATATTAAATTAAATGGTATCCGCTCAGAATTTACTGTTGTGAAAGATAATGTTGCACAAGGCAAAATCAAGCTTTCAATTCCTGGGCTTCATAATGTTTATAATACGCTTGCTGTCATTTCAGCACTTTTTGAAGCAGGGTTTGAATTTTGCGATATGCAAAATCATTTTGAGGGTTTTTCTGGTATGGGGCGCAGGTTCCAGCTTGTAAAAGAATTTGATAATATTCAAATAATTGATGATTACGCTCACCACCCAAGCGAAATCAAAGCAACATTATCTGCTTCAAGAAATATTCACAAAGGAAGAATTGTGGCTATTTTCCAACCTCACCGCTATACTCGTTTTAAAGGGCTTTGGGAAGATTTCCTATCTTCGTTTGATGATGCTGATATAGTTTTTGTAACTGATGTGTGGCGTGCTGGAGATGAGCCGATAGCTGGCTTTGATAGCTATGATTTTGCAGAGCAATTAGGTGCAAAATGCACCCATCTTAAAGGTTCAATGGCTGAGATTTCAGTAGAAATTGCGAAATTTATAAAACCAGATGATATGGTTCTAACGCTTGGTGCAGGCGATATCACAAATATTGGGAAGTATATTTATGAAAACTATACAGCCTGAATTAAATTTTAATCTCAAAAATTTTAATACTTACAAATTATCTTCAATAGCAGATGTTGCCTACATTCCAAACACTATTGAAGAATTAGTTGATGTGCTTGAAAATTTAGATAATTTTGTTATTTTAGGCGCAGGCTCTAATGTTATTTTGTCCACAACAGGAATTAAAACCCCTGTGATTTTAACCCATAAATTAAACAAAATTGAAATTGATAGAAATATTGTGTCAGTTGAATGCGGGGTGAAATCTGCATATTTATCAAAAATTGTGGCAGAAAATTCGCTTTCAGGTTTTGAATTTTTAGCCCCTATTCCGTCACACATGGGTGGTGCTGTTTATATGAACGCATCAGCTCATGCTCAAGCAATTTCAGATGTTTTTCTTGAGGCTTGTGTGTATGATGTAGGTACAAAAAAAGTTTTGACTTTGAATAAAGAAGATATGCAATTTGCATATAGAAAAAGTATTTTGCAAGAAAAGAACTACATTTTGTTAAATGCAAAATTTGCGCTTGTGCAAAAAGAAAAAAGCGAAATTCTGGAAAAAATTAATGAAAATATTTCAAAAAGACAAAAAACTCAACCAAGCCTAAAAACACCAAATGCAGGAAGTATATTTAAAAACCCAGAAGGCTTAAGCGCTGGTGTACTCATTGAGCAAGTAGGACTTAAAGGCAAAACCATTGGTGGGGCACAAATTTCAGAGCTTCATGCGAATTTTATTGTAAATTTAGGTACAGCCCAAAGTTCTGATATTTTAGAATTGATGTTTTTTGCATATAATGAGGTTGAGAAAAAATTTAATATAAGATTAAAACCAGAGGTTATTTTCATAGGCGAGAAAACCGAAGCAGAGGACAAAATATGGCAGAGATTACAAAATTAAGTAAAATAGCAGTGCTTGCAGGCGGAATGTCAAGTGAGAGAGAAGTTTCGCTTAGAA
>JAZNJP010000123.1:0-6597 GCA_045578125.1 Candidatus Gastranaerophilales bacterium
CTTGGTGTTGAATCTATATTAAACCTGATTTGTCTATCGTTAATAAGTTCAATATGCCTTAAATTGATTATGCTTGAAATTTGTTCGTCTGAAAAGCCGGCGTCTTTCATTAAGAGAAATGATTTAAAATTATCTTCAAAATTTTTGTAGTCATATTTGTAGATTACATTTCGTTCGTCATTAGGTATTTTATAAAGCTTTGCATATTCTTTGTATGTGCCGTCTTTTAATCCAGATTTTATAAGTTCAATATTTTCTTGATACAAATTGGTATCCTTGTAATATAAATTGAATAAGCTTTCGCGAGGAAAATCTTTATCTTTCATTGCTTCAAGAATTGTGTCATAAAATTCATAATTTTCACTGTTTGCAGTGTTTAACATTCCTGCAAGACCATGCCATAGCATTGTGTTATGAAAATCTTCTGCCACAAAAATTTCATTCATTTTTTGAAGAAGCGCATGTTGATATTCATAGGTTTCTTCTTTTAAGCGAATGTTATATCTATCTAAATTGGCATATTTTCCATAAATTAATTTAATTATTGGTGTGTTTATGTAATTTTCCGCTTTTTCTTTATTATTTTTAATAAATTCTTTGTGTATTTTTTCTTCTTGTTCACTTAAGTAGCTATGCAAAGATGAGCCAGAATTTATACTTGAAAAAATATTTAAAAAAGGGCAAATGGCAACTGGTGTCATTACCATTATTGTTCCAACAAGTTCTGGGGAATGTTTGATTTTTGCACCCAAAGAGGCTTTTGGTTTTTTAGCAAATGCTAGTGTTGTGTTTGATAACAAAAAGCAAATTATAAGAAGTTTACATAAGAATTGTTTGCTCATTCTATGATTATAGGCTTTTTTTGATAATTAGCAACGTGATTTTGCATTAAAAAAGACCGCTTGTTGCGGTCTTTATTTAAATGGTGGGCCATCTTGGACTCGAACCAAGGACCTCACCCTTATCAGGGGTGCGCTCTAGCCACCTGAGCTAATAGCCCTTTCCGAATATTATTAGACTACAAACAAAAATATTTTGCAAATAGTTTTTTTAAAATTTTATATTTCCTTCTCTAAGCACCTTGAAACCCTTGTCCTGCATAAGAATTATTGTTGATGGAGTTTCGGAATTTTCACCTAAAATTGTTTTTTGGACAATCTCAACATGATTTTTAAATTTTTCTTCAACTTCTTTTTTATTTTTGCATGGTGATTCATGTGAAATATTTGCAGATGTTGTTGCGAGCACTAATTTATTTTCCTTGCAAAAATCTTGAAAACCTTTGTGGCTAGGTATTCTTATGCCAACTGTATCAAATTCTGGATTGAGGTATTTCGGGAATTTTTCGCTTTTTTTGACGATAATTGTAAGTGCTCCAGGGAGATATTTTTTAGCAATGTTTTGCACTTCTATATTTAGCGGCTCTATATATGGAAGAATTGCCTCAAGTTCCCAGCTCATAAGAATAAGAGGCTTGGTTATTTCTCGGTTTTTGAGTTTATATATGTTCTGTATTCCTTCTGGAGTGTTTATATCTGCGCCAAGACCCCATACAGTATCTGTTTCGAAAGCATAAACTTTATCATTTATCATTTTATAAATCTGCCTTTAATTTTCTCTAACGCAATTTCAGCATATTGAACTTTGAATAGTTGTGAAAGCACCATGTAGATAACCCCAGCAATTCCTGACGTGATTGTTATTCTGATTATGAGCATGATTATATTGCCCGCTATTATTTTTGAAATAAATTCGTGGAAATAATAGCCTGTAATTGCAGTTATTGTTCCTATTATTATCATTTTTCCTAGTTCTTTAAATAGTGGTGGAAAGCTATATTCCATTTTAGTTTTAATAAAACTACCTAAAATTATTGCGTTAATTAATGTGATAATAACGGTGGACATTGAGATGCCGTATATCCCATATTCTTTAACTAAAATTGAGTTGAAGAATATTTTTAGAAATATTGCAAGAAGTGCTGTAATAAATGGGATTTTCGAATCATTGAATGCGTAAAGCAATCTTGTTGCACTATCTCTAAATACATAAGGTAATAATGAAAAAGTAATGACAAATAATATGTTAGCAACTTGAATTGTTGAATCGTGGGTAAACGCGCCTCGTTCTAGCGCGATTGTGATTGCATCAAATCTTATAATTGAGATAACCGCTATGAAATAGCAAGATATAAAGAAGAGTGAGCCAACCCCTTTTGTAAAATATTCGGCAGTTTCTGAGTATTTTTTTTCGCCCACAAGTTTTGAAAATAGCGGGAATAGTGGAACCAAAATTGCTGTGAGCAATAACCCTGTTGGGAATTGAAAAATTCTATTCGCATAGCCTAAAGATGTCCAAGCGCCTTCTTCTAGCCCAGAGGAGAAAAACATATCTATATAAAGACCAAATTGCCCTATGGTTGAACTTAAAAATGCTGGCATAAGAAGTTCCATTATTTCTTTAAAATTTGTATCTTTTAATTTTGAGAGTGTGAATGTGAAACCATAGCCAAGTTTTTTGACTGCTGGGGTTTGAACTATAAATTGGAAAACCCCACCAATTAATGTCCCTAGTGCCAAATGAATTCCGTTTGTGTCGTTTTTGAATATTAAAAGTGTTGCTATTATGCCAATTGAGACAAAAGTTGGTGAAATGTTTGGAAGCAAGTATCGTTTATATGTTACTAAAATTCCGTAATATATTCCCACTATTGCTCCCATAAGAACAAGGGGTGACATAATTTTGAGATGTAGAGAGGCTATATTCACAAGTTCATCTGAGCCTGATGAAATTACAAAGTTCATAATTTTATCAGGAAAGATAAAACATAATAACGCAAGAATGGCAAAAACTATAAAAGTCACCGTCTCGAAGGTGTTAAACAGTTTTTTAATATCGGGCGATGGTTTAGACGAGTAATCAGGAATTAATTTAGAGAATATTGCAACTGTTGCACTGTGGAATGGACCCCCTACTCCGCCCAAAATCACAATCAATAAAGCTGGAATTTGATAAGCGTAAAAGTAAGCGTCTGAAACAATCCCTGTTCCATAATAGTTTGCAATAATTACGTCTCTTAAAAAGCCAATTATTTTTGAGAATAGAATTATAATTGCAATCCAAGTTGCAGCTTTGAATATCCCTTGATTTTTATTTGTTTCTTCCATTATTCTTCTTCTATTTCTATCCAATAAGTTGGCTTTTTACTATAGTCTTCTTTATTTAATGGTTGAATTATGATTTTATTATCTCCTTCAACTAAGTATTTCGTTATATCAAACCATAAAATTTTGCTTTGATATTGTGTCATATCTGGATTAAACAAGAAATTATTTAGAGAGAAAGCAAAGAGTGAAAGTTTTTTAGTGTTATCAAATTTGAATAAAACTTTCCCTTTTTTATTCCAATGGAAATTAAGAGAAGATTCTTGATTTTCTTTCACTGTTTGCGGCATTGAGCCAACTTTTATCCCTGTGTAATAATATTTTAGAATTTCATCATAAGTTTTGCCTTTTTTGGCTAAGTAGTTTGCACCATATTGACTCATTCCGACACCATGACCAAACCCGCCACCATAAACCTTGAAACTAACTTTTTTGATTTTACCTTTTCCAAACAATTTTCCGCTTTTTTCAAAATGAACTTCGGTTATTTCGCTTGTTGCAGATGTTTCGTCTTTTTGAAGCATTGCTTCTTGCGCGTTTTCAAGCTTCTCTTTTTCTTCTTTTTCTAATTTTCTAATTGAAACTTTTTTTATTTCTTTTTCTAAATAAAAATTAGATGAAGGTAGTGCTTTGTCGTTTTTTCTGAGAAGCAGACGAATTGCAGATTGGCCCTTTACCTTAAAGTCGCCAATATCTGTTTTAATTAGCATTACAAGTGCTTTTCCGCTATCGCCATGTCTTATGATTTTTATATCATCGATTTTTGTTATAATTTCATCTTGAGGGAGGCTTGGTTCAATTAATTTTTTTGCAGATTGTGCTGGCATATATTTATTTAAAACACTAACGAGCTCTTCTTCTTCCCATTCATATTCCCATCTATATTTAGGTGAATCAATGTCCGGTGTTTCTGGTTTTGAGGTGTAAAAATCTTTTACATCTTTTTCTGATCGTAATTTTTCACCAACAGAAACTAGGTATGGATATTTTTCTTTTGGGGTAAAAGTTTCGCTATTTACGAGAAATGTATTGTCATAGCTTTCAGTAATTCCGCCCGCTGTTGAATGATAGAGCGTTAGAACTGGTTTTTTGTCATATAGTGCGTAGATTGATTTTGTTTCTTCAACTGCTTTATCTGTTATTTGATTATGTGAGCCTACACCATAGTAAACTTGCGAGGCTACAGAATCACAAACATCGTAGTTTGAATTCATTCTGCCTTCTTTGTTTGCATAGTTTCTGGCTGCAACCGCTTGTGCTTTAAGTGCTTCAAATGAAAAATATGGCGGCATTTCATTAGGCACAACGCCCTTTAAATATGTTTCCATATCAAGCACGTTGATTACGTTAAAGCCAGTTGCTTTTGTGTTGATTTTAATTTGAAATTGCCCAAGATACTCTGCTTGTTTGCCTTTTCTTTTTAAATTTTTTATTGCAATTGGCGAGTTTGATGTTAAAACAAAAGGGCCAGCTGAATCTTCGATTTTGTTTTCTATGCTACTTTGTGCTTTAAGAAGCCCATTTTCAAAGTTGATTTTTAAAACATCTCCAGCTTTGACGGTAATATTTTTATTTGAAGACATGTCTGTAAGCAAAATTGGAGTTTTAGAGAAAAACTCTTGCTCTAGGTGAGAATAAATTGAAAAATCTTGGTTGGATATTGCCACAGATACAATTTTTCTTTCTTCGACTGTGTATGCCGGCAATATTAAAGAACAAAATAGTAATATGCTTAAAAATAAACTCCTCATAGGAAAAATTTTATAACAATATGACAAACAATGCAATTTATTGTAAACTAGGGGTAAGTTTATAAGGAGTTATTATGCAAGATGAATTAAAAAAGTTTAGTGTTGCGCAATTGTTCAACTTTTGCATTGGCTTTTTCGGTTTGCAATTTGCGTGGCAGATGAGAATTATTCTGTCTGGCCCTGTTACTGAATCTTTAGGTGCTTCGCCTTTGATTTTTGGTTTAATTTGGCTGGCAGGCCCAATTTCAGGTATTATTGTGCAACCAATTATCGGTGCATTATCTGACACAACTCAAACGCGATTTGGAAGACGTGTTCCATATTTACTTTTAGGTGCGCTGTTTGGTTCTTTGGGCTTAATTTTACTTCCTCATTCTGGATATTTTGCATCTTTGTTTGGTGAAAATGCGCCTGCGCTTTTGGGATTATGTTTTGCAGCTATTATGATTTGGCTTATTGATGCTTGCGTAAATGCTGCTCAAGGCCCTTATAGAGCTTTAATTCCGGATAATATTCCAAAGTCTCAACATGCTGAAGCTAATTCATATTTAAGTTTTGCAATTGGTCTTGGTTCAGTTGTTGCTGCTGGAACTGCACCATTTTTAAAATATGTATTTAATTTCCAAATGTCTGTTTCTGCTCAGTTTTTGATGGCAGGTATTGCTTTTATGCTTGGCATGCTCTGGACTTGTATTACTATTCGCGAAAGACAAATTAAGCAAGAAGAACTTGAAATTACAGGCGATGTGGCGAATACGACATTTGCTCAAAAAATTAAAGAATTTTTTGCGATTTCTCCTGAAGTTACAAAAATTTGCGCAATGCAATTCTTTACTTGGATTGGGCTTATGAGTCTTATGATTTTCTTTACGCAATTTGTTGTTCACATCTTGTATCAAGTTCCAGATTTAACATTATTGGATGCAGCACAAAAAGCAGTTTTTGATGAAAAAAATGCGCAAGGTCAAAATTTTTCTTCAATTTGCTTTGCTGTGTTTAACTTAATTTGCTTCATAATTGCACTTCCAATTGGATATTATGCAACAAAATATGGTAATAAAATTGTGCATTTTGTGTCACTTCTTACTATGGCAGCTGCTTATCTTGTTATGGCAATGAGTGCAAATCCTATTGTTGTTATGGTTGCCATGGCAGTTGCGGGCATTGGTTGGGCAAGCACTTTAGCGCTACCTTTTGCAATGCTATCTAATTATATTAAACCAGGAACTGAAGGCTCTGTTATGGGTATATTTAATATATTCATTGCCGCTCCACAAGTTCTTGTTTGTACGCTTCTTGCTTGGTTTATTGATGCTTCTAAATTTACTCAAGGTGGATATCAAAATAACCATTGGGAATATGCATTTATTGTTGGTGCTATTATGCTTATAGTTTCTGCTATAATTTCTATAACAATTAAGGAGAATAAATAATGAAAAAGTTTACAAGATTTATTGGATTTAATGGAATTTTTATGTCTTTTGCTGTTGCTATTGTTGCTGCATTGTGTGTTGGCGGTTTAAAAGCTGATAACGATGCTATTACGATTACTGGAATTTGTCTTGGTGTTTTATTGATAGTTGTTATTGGTATTAAAGAACCTGTTATGTTTGCAGTTTATAAAATGAGAATAAGAGATTTTGTTGAAGGAGTTACTCAACCTTTTATTCGCGTTAATTCTG
>JAZNJP010000124.1:0-1641 GCA_045578125.1 Candidatus Gastranaerophilales bacterium
ATTCAAGAGTTTCAGATATTTTAGATTTAGCTGTTTTTATGTCATCTAAAATTCAAGGGGTTACATTAAATGAAATTTCTGAGCGTTACAGTGTTTCAAGAAGAACAGCCGAGAGAATGAGGGATAGTTTAACTTGCATATTCCCATCAATTGATGAAATCGAAACACAAGACACTCAAAAACACTGGGGGTTTACCAATTATTCGATTGCAAATTTGATAGCATTTAACCCAAAAGAAATTGCAAATATCGAACAATTAGAAAGAAGGACAACAAATAAAGAATTAAAAGAAGAACTCAAAAAAACAGTAGAAAAAATCAAGTCATTATCGAAAAAAAACTTAAATTCAGTTGAATATAATATTGAACTCTTCATGCGAACAGAAGGCTATGCGATTCGTCAAATGCCACAATATAAAATAAACTTAGAAACAATTGAAATCATAAGAAGCGCACTACAAAATTCAAAAATGGTCTCAGGCGAATATCACGAAAAAGAACGTTTAATTGAACCACTTGGATTAATTTACGGAGAAAAAATCTATCTCATAGCGCGTGAAAAAGAAAAAGGCGACAGTATTTACACATATTTACTACACAAATTTAGCAATCTCAAAGAAACCGACAAGGTTTTTGAAAAAGGTGATTTTAACCTTCAAGAATACTCAAAACGCTCTTTTGGAGTATATCAGGGGGAAATTTTAAATGTCGAATTAGAATTTAGCAAAGAACTTGCAAGCGACGCAGCCCAATACAATTTTCATCCAACACAAACTGGAAAATTAAATGAAGACGGAACATACTCGATAAATTTCAGAGCAAGCGGAAGCAAAGAAATTATGTGGCACGTGTTCAAATGGGGTGGCGGGTGCAAAATTGTAAAACCAACAAGTCTCAAAAAAGAATACATAAAATATCTTTCGGATGTCTTAGAAAATCAAAAATAAAAATCGTTAAACCTTGTAGGGGTAATTATGAAAAAACTATTTTCAATTTTTATGTTATTTGGCTTTTTATTCTTAGGGGCAAATGCAAGCTTTGCTCTAAATTCTTATGACAAGTACGGAGTTAAAACAGGTTCATATAAAAAGACTTCAAGCGGTTTTAATTCTTATGATAAGTATGGAAACAAAAAAGGGAGTTTCAAGAAAACAACCAGTGGATATAATTCATACGACAAATATGGAAACAAAAAAGGCAGCCTGAAAAAAACAAATTCAGGCTATAACACTTATGATAAATACGGAAAAAAGACAGGAAGCTTTAAGAAAACTTCAAGTGGCAAAATTATAAAATATGATAAATATGGAGCTAAAACAGGTTCATTTAAAAAGGACTTCTCAGGAAAAATAACGGAGTATGATAAATATGGAAGAAAAATTGGCACTTACAAGAAATAATTTGAATTTATTTTGCAAAAATTCCAAAAAGAAAAAAGAACACCGCAAGAAAAATTAAAGAAAATGCAATTTCAACAACCGCAAAAACAAATTCAAAAATAGCAATAACAATTCCAACCAACCAGTTAAGGACTTGCGGAAAATTAACAACAAATAAAGCAATTAAGGCGGATAAAACAAGAAAAGAAAGGGCTCTAAATACAAAATATATAACACAAGAAGAAGATTTACCACTTGTTGA
>JAZNJP010000125.1:0-2232 GCA_045578125.1 Candidatus Gastranaerophilales bacterium
GCTTGCACACTAAAGCTCGTTCGTAATTTTTTGCAAAAAACAAATTTTGCTAAAAAATTACTTCACTCGTCCCCACAAATCATATTCAGAGACAAGTCGGATCGTAGCCATGTCGTTCTGTGAGCCAAGGAGTTGTCTTACCAGTTTGTCTTCCTAAGACCGCTTGGCCTCCGACTTATCACGAGCTTGCACACTAAAGCTCGTTCGTAATTTTTTGCAAAAAACAAATTTTGCTAAAAAATTACTTCACTCGTCCCCACAAATCATATTCAGAGACATCAATAATCTCAACAGACACGATATCGCATGGCGCTAAATTTTCTTTAGTTTTGATATAAACAAGTCCATCAACGTCTGGGGCATCCTTAAAACTTCTTGCGATAACCCCTCTATCCGTTACTTGCTCAACAATACAAGGTATCGTTTTTCCAACAAGCGCCATATTTATCTCATATGAAATTTTTTGCTGAATCGCAAGAAGTTCTTTTCGTCTAGCGTTTTTAATTGAAGCTTTAATTTGAGGTTTTAGCTTTTGCGCGTATGTTCCTTTTTCTTTTGAAAATGCGAAAACACCAACCCTATCAAATCTCATTCTTTGAATAAAATCTTTTAAATGCTCAAACTCTTCTTCAGTCTCCGCAGGATAGCCTGTAATAAAAGTTGTTCTAATGCAAACATCAGGAATTGCTTTTCTGATTTTTTTAATCAGTTCTTCATAATTTTGAACAGGGCGACACATTCTCTTAAGCATATCAGGGTGAGAATGTTGGAGTGGAATATCAACATATTTCACAACCTTATCTAAATTTTTATAAGCTTCAATAAGCTCATCTGTGAAATTTGTTGGATAAGCATATAAAACCCTAATCCAAGAAATTTCATTTAATTTATTTAATTCTTCTAAAAGCTTATGGAGAGATGGTTTTCCATAAATATCTCGACCATAGTTTGTGGTGTCTTGTGCAATTAAGATAACTTCCGCTATTCCTTTTTTTGCAAGGTTTTTAGCTTCAAGCACAATATCTTCAATACGCCTTGAAACATATTTCCCACGAAGCTTTGGAATAACGCAATATCCGCAAGCATAATCGCAACCTTCTGCAATTTTAATGTAAGCAGATGAGCCAACTGTAATGTGTGCGCGCTCTATATCTTCTGGATAAATGTAGTTTGGTTTTTCCTGAACTCTATCTTCAAAATCTTCAAGCACTTCTTCAATTTTTGAAATATCTGAAATACCTACAAGAGAAGAGATTTCTGGCATAATTTCTTTTAATTCTTGCTGATATTTTTGCGCCAAGCACCCAGCAACAACAATTTTAACCCCACGTTGCGCACATTCCAAAATTGCTCTCACGCTTTCTTTTTCAGCATCTTGAATAAAAGAGCAAGTATTAATTAAAATTGCATACAGGTCATCGCTTTCTGGATTCAAACTAATTTCATAACCAGCGGAAATTAACTTTCCTGCCATAAGTTCAGTATCTACAAGATTTTTAGCACACCCAAAGTGCATTATTGCAACTTTTTTCTTCATAGAAAAATTGTATTATAAAAATGAAAAAAGCTATATGATTTTTTGTTTGTACTATAATGTTTGCAAGAAGAATAGAAAAAGGTAGGTAAAATAATGCAAGTTTCGCTTGATTGGTTAAATGATTTTGTAGATTTATCAGGAATTACACCTGAAGAAATGGCACATAAGCTTACAATGAGCGGTTTAGAAGTAGAAGAAATTAAATATATTAAACCGTCTTTTGAAAATATCAAAACAGTTAAAATTGCAAAAATTGATAATCACCCAAATTCAGATAGATTACACCTAGTTACAGTTGACACAGGCAGTGGCGAAAAAGTTGTAGTTTGTGGCGCACAAAACCTAGTTGAAGGCGCAATTGTTCCATATGCAAGCGTTGGAAGTGTGGTGCTTACAAGGGACACAAAAGAAAAATTCACTCTAACTCCTGCTGTTATTAGAGGTGTTGAATCTCAAGGCATGCTTTGCTCGCAAGATGAACTTGGACTTGATGGCATGCAAGAAGAAGACGGAATTTTAATTCTTAGCAGAATTTACGATAATTTAACTCTTGGCACACCATTAGAAGAAGTTTTAAACTTCAAAGAAGATATTGTACTTGATGTTGCTCCAACAGCTAACAGAGGTGACGAAATGTCTGTTCTTGGTGTTGCACGCGAACTTGCATCATTATTCAAAGTCGGAGGCCAAGCGGT
>JAZNJP010000126.1:0-1504 GCA_045578125.1 Candidatus Gastranaerophilales bacterium
TTTTGCTGGTGGATATAAATAATGTTCGCCACATTTTGGGCAAATCACTTCTTGTTGTTTTCCATCTTCTAATTCAACTACCTCAAAAAGCTCTTTGCAAGCTGAGTTTGAACATCTAATAGCCCATGAAGGTCTAACTATTCTCGCCATTTCAATTTCTCCTATATCAAATTTATGTACTATATTTTAGCGCATATCTCATAAATTGGCAAATTATGGTATAATATAAATATAATAGATAGCTTACGGGATTTTGAATATGAAAATTTTAATTTCAAACGATGATGGAATTGCAGCAATTGGCATTAGGTGCTTAATTGAAGTGTTAAGCAAAGAGCACGACGTGTACGTGGTTGCACCAGATAGAGAACGCTCTGCCGCAGGGCATTCGCTCACATTGCACACTCCATTACGTGTTGAAGAATTGGAATCAAAATTTGGGGCTAAAAGAGTTTGGGTTACATCAGGAACTCCTGGTGATTGCGTTAAAATGGGAATTGCTGCCATTTTAGAAGAAAACGAAAAACCAGATATTGTGATTTCAGGGATTAACCATGGTCCAAACCTTGGGATTGATATTTTGTATTCAGGAACAGTAAGTTGTGCTATGGAAGGGGCTATGATGGGCTATCCTGCAATTGCGGTTTCGCTTGCAAGTATGACTCCTGAACCTATGTATTTTGTTTCAACTGCGAACTTTGTGCGCAAACTTTTGCCACAAGTTGAAAAAATGAAATTCCCTAAAAAAACAATTTTGAATGTGAACACGCCAGCGCTACTTGAAGAAGATGTTGCAGGGGTTGAAATTACAAAACTTGGAACAAAAATGTTCACCGATGCTTACGAAAAAAGAATTGACCCAAGAGGAAAAGTTTATTATTGGATGGCAGGCGAACTTACAACAAAGCATGAAGAAGATGGAACAGACATTGCGGCACTTCGCCACAATAGAGTATCAATTACACCGGTTTCTTTCGAAATGACAAATTATGATATAATGAAAGAAATTGAAAACAGATTCTGTAAAGATGGCGTGTGCGATTGGTACGGCTATAATGAATCTAATTCCGAAGAATAATAAACATTGACAGGGAGAAGGTAATGAGAGCATATTTGAGCGTTTCCTCAAAGGAAGGCATAGTTGAGTTTGCAAAAAAACTCGAGAGTTTGCAGTGCGAAATTGTAGCAACAGGTAACACTGCAAAAACTTTAATTGAGGCAGGTGTTAAAGTTATAAATTCTTCTGAAATCACAGGTTTTGAAGAATTGCTTGGCGGAAGAGTGAAATCATTGCACCCTGATATTTTTGCTTCGCTTTTAGCAAGAGAAAATGAGCGCAAAAACTTGAATCATCCTGCGTTTGACCTTGTTGCAGTAGATTTATATCATATTGAAAATTATTTAGGGAAAAATATAGATATTGAAACATTACAAGAAAATATTGATATAGGCGGAGTTGCGCTACTTCGAGCAGGTGCTAAAAATTATCAAAATGTGATTGCAA
>JAZNJP010000127.1:0-4847 GCA_045578125.1 Candidatus Gastranaerophilales bacterium
AGGGTAAAAACTTTGGAAAATAAGATTGCTACTCTTGAAGCTGCGCTAAAAAAGCAAATGGAAAGCAATAATTAAAAAACGAGGCTAATGCCTCGTTTTTTATGCATTTAATATTTTTTTAACTGTGTTTCCGCCTGTTAAATATCCAACAACGCCACCTGTAACTTCGCCAGAGCCTGTTATTGCACCATCGAGCACAATGTTTTGGAAGGTTGAATTATTAGCTTCACCTGCAATAACACCAAGGTTGCCGCTTCCTTCAATTGCAACATTGTCAAAAATTACATTTTCAACTGTTGCACCTGTTGCTGTGTTGAATAGCGTGTTTCCAAGGTTTTTAATTGTAAAACCATTACCATTTAACTTGCCTGAGAAGTTATCAACTGTGCTCCAGTTTGATAGGTTAATATTTCCTGCAAGCATAACGTTTTTGCCTGCTTTAAGAGCATTTGCAAGTGCTGTTGCAGATTTAACCCAAACATAGCCCATAGCTTCCGCTTCGCCTTTTGAATATCTTTCAACAGTTTGACCACGTGCTGAATCAATTGAATTATAAATATCCCAAACATGTGCGCCAAGCTCTGCTTGGGTAAGTGAATCCGACAAGGCATTATATGTCCAATTTGTGCCGTTATTTGAAACAACGCCAAATTGGTTTGCACCAGAGGTGAGCCAAGTACTTGATTTTTCAACTGCACCAAGCATATCTGCACCAACAGCACCTGTGTTTGCATAAACATTTGTGTAATTACCATTATTCAAGAATGCGCCTTGCGCTGAATTAATGTTTACAATTGTGTTTGAAACATTGTTTACCGAACCAAAACCAACAAACGCACCAATCGAAGAAACTGAAACTTTTGGTAAATCTTTTGCTAAGGCAACTTTTGATGTGATGCTTGAAACCGCACTATCAGTGATATTTGAAATTTCAGATGAAGAATATTCCGCAACAAATTTTGTACCTCTATCGTAACCGATAGCTGCGCTTACGCCGGATTCTGCACCATATCCGAGGTTTTCCCATTCGTCTGCGTATGAGCTTGAGCTGTATCCTGCAAAAGCACCAAAATATCCGCTTGTGTTAGCTTCATTTTTTGTAACTGTTGAGGTAGTGTAGCAATTTTGAAGCACTTCTGTGCCTGATATATTACCAATAAGGCCACCAACATACGTTGCACTTGCGCCAGTTGCAGTAACAGCGCCTTTTGAATAGCAATTTTCATAGCTTGAATAATTGCAGGTTGTGCCCATGAAGCCGCCCACTTTGCCTACTGCCGCGCCAGTTGCAGTAACAGCACCTGTTGCATAGCAATTTTTAACAAATATATAGCTTACCGAACTACCCGCAAAACCACCTATGCCTGCACTGGTTTTGGAAATTGATGATTCGACATCACCTGTTGCATAACAATTTTCAACTGTTGTGCCCCAATCGTATAAGCCACCCGCAAAACCACCAGTAGACCCGCCTGTTGAAACAACTTCAGCACTTGAAGAACAATTTGATATTTGCCCACCAAGCGAACCCGCCAAACCACCAGTGCTCTTATCGCCATTTGTAATTGAACCACCGTCAATATGAACATTGTCGATTCTTGAATAATTAACATTGCCAGCAAGAACACCCGCCGTATAGTAAAGTGTACCATCAAATGCAGTTTCGATGCTTTTGCCTGTAATATTAAAATCTTTTAAAGTTAAGTTTTTAACTGTGCCACCGCTTATTGAAGAGAAGAGGCCGCGACCTGTGAAAGTTAGATTTGAAAGTGTGTGACCATTTCCGTTGAATATTCCTGTATAATCTTCAATTTCAGCCCAAGTGGTTGTTGATAAATCAATGTCAGCTATGAGGTTTACGTTTTTGCCTGCTTGAAGCGCACTTAAAAGCTCTGCCCCCGTTGAAACACTCACAAATGAATTATCAATTGGTTTAATTAAATTTTTTGTGATTGTTTGAAGTTGAGACGCACTATAGCCCGTGAAACTGTCATCTTCCCAAATATCTACTACGCCCCGACCATCGCTTGCAGTGTTGTATCCACAATTTGTTGCGCTTGAGTACATGTAGTCGCCTCTGTTACCAGCAAAATAGCCGATGCCGCTATTTTCTAGGTTACGAGAGTTCAAAACCAAAGTAGAAAGCGAATATGAATTATAAATATTTCCTTTACTCCAATCACCAAGAAAACCACCAAGGGAATATACATATGGGTTTGCTGCAGTAACCGTGCCTGCCGAATAACAATTTTTGATATTTCCGTTAGCATATCCGGCAAAACCACCAATATTTTTAACAGTTACATCTTGTAAGTAACCATTATCATGGTCTTCCCAGTTTGTGTCGTTTGCAACTGTAACATTACCTATTGCATACGAATTTTCAACATATCCACTTAAAGAACCAGCAAAACCACCAACGTTTCGTATGTCGATAGTAAGCCAATCAAGGTCGGTATCCCAGTATGCAACGTGATCGTTATTTGTTAAATTTACATCGCCTTCTGAATAGCAGTTTTTGATTGTAACACTAGTTGCAAAACCTATAAATCCACCGACACCAGAGGCTTCATAGTCAGTAAATATAACATCGCCTGTTGAATAGCTGTTTGTGATTGTGCCTTGAGACACATCGGCAATGAAACCGCCGGTATATCCGCTTGCGCTTGTTACTTGTGCCGAGCTGCTGCAATTATCAATAAAACCACCGTTCATGTTGACAATAAAACCAGCCCTTGTCGCCGTACCGCCATCAACATGAACATTTGTGATATTTGTTGCAGTTGTTTCACTAGCTAAAACAGCGCTTGCACCATTAAAATCTTTAAGTGTTAAGTTTTTAATTTCTGCACCAACATAAGTTGATGAGAATAAATAAGTGTTGCCATTTGAAATTGTATGACCCTTGCCGTCAAAAATTCCTGTGTAATCTTCAATTGCAGTCCAGTTATTTGCTAAATCAATATCTGCACTTAAAATTACATTCATATTATTACTTAGTGCTTTTTGAAGTTCTTCTGCGGTGCCAACATAAGCGTAAGTTCCTGCTTCTTCGTTTGAATCAATATAAATGCTATCCAAGCCAGCAACTGTTTCTAAACCTTTGAGCTGAACTATACTGTTTGATATGTTAATTGCATATGGGCTATCTGTGTTTTTACCAATTAAACCGCCTATTACATTCGCTTCAATCTCACCTGTAACTTTTACACCAACAATGTTTAGCGAGCCAACTCCGCATTCTGAAACATCACCAATTAAACCGCCTGCATAGCTTATACCCTTAATATTCACATCTGCACTTACGTTTTTGATGTTTAATGTATGTGTACCCGAAACAACCGAAGCAATTGCGCCAGCAGTTTTTGTACCTGCTGAAATTGTGCCTTCAATGTTGATGTTTTGAATGGTTGTTTCGCCTTTTGTTTCAATAACTCTTGCAACAACAGAACCTGCGTTTTCAACTTTCGCATTTTCGAAGTTAAGGTTTTGAATGTTTGCGCCTGAATATGTATCAATAAATGTTTTATCTAAGTTTGAAATTGTAAAGCCGTTACCTTCAATTGCACCAGAGTAGCTTGAAATTGTGCTCCAAGTGCCACCATTTTCAGCAATATCAATGTCGCCTGAAAGAATGATATCTTTATTTTCACGCATTGCATTTTGAAGCTCTTCAAATGTGCTGACAACTGCGTAATTTGCATATTTAGAATATGTTTCGTTTGCTGAAATTGTGCCTGCTTGCTGAAGTTCAAGAATTGTGTTTGTGTTGATGTATGTTGCATCATTTACAATTTGACCGTTTGAAGTTATGCCATCAACACCATTTTGTTCATAGCCATTGTTGAATATTGTTAATTCATTGCTTGCGCCTTGCATTGTGCCAGAAGCCGTAATATTCCAATTGCCTTCGCCTATGCCTGCTTCAAGAATTGATTTTTGGAACGCAAGGTTTTCAAAATCTTTTATATTATACACGGCCGAAACTGCTTGCTGTTCTACAGTTGCGCCATAGCCTATGCCATGAGTGTTTTGAACATTAGAGTCTGTTTGCGAAGCAAATGCGTAGTTGTCAAGAATTGTAGTTGTAGTTATATAACCAATAAAACCACCATACGAATCACCAATGCCACCTTCAACAGGGCTAATATTTTCTGTTGCTGCTACAATTTTACTTGTTGTAAAGGCGTTAGAAATTGTCACTATACTGCCTTCAACAGCACCTGCTTCTACAAAACCAACTAATCCACCAACAAATGTTGAAGTAAAGGCGTTAGAAATTGGTGTTTGCGTTAAACCAGTAACGTCAACAGAACCTTTCGAATACACATTTGATACTTTGGCGCCATATCCAAGTGAACCAACAAGACCACCTGCAGCAAACCATATATCGCCACCTTCAACACCCTTGAGTACGACATTGCTTGCCGAATATGAGTTGTGGATTGTGCCAACAAAAATGCCTGCCAACCCGCCTGCTCCATATTGGGCAGAAGATGCAACACCCGTGTTACCACCAGCTCTTTCAAGCCCTGCATACATGTTATCAACAGTTACAGCGCTTGTTGAATATGAATTTTGGATTATTGTGCCTGCGCCACCACCAGAAGAATTGCCAACACCCACTAAACCGCCAGCATTTTGGATAGCCAAAATATCGCCAGAAGATGATACATTTGTAAATTCCGTATCAAGCGCAACACCTGCAATACCTGCTGCTGTACCTGTGTGGGAGTAGTCTGTAGGGGATGAAGTTTCGACATCAGGTGTTATATTAGCAATTTCACTGATTTTTGCAGCAATTTCTTCTGTCGTATAATTTTCAACACCACTTATAGAAGGCTTAT